>JAGMDR010000393.1 GCA_023128595.1 Planctomycetota bacterium
ATGAAGCAATTTGCTAAACAACAAAATAACTGACCATGATAACTTGCCAACGGTCGTTCTATAACGGCCATTGAAAACGCTGTACAATTTTTGCATGGTTTTATAAATCGCTGATATCGCAGCACTTATGAGATGGGCATTTTTGCGGAATTGGTAGATAATGGGTTGTACGGTTGTATGTTGGTTGTAGGCGCCGACGGACGAAAAGAGCCCTATTTCGGGGCGCTCAGTGTGCACCCTCGGCCTGACTTCTTGGCCAGGTAAATAGGCCGCAGGTGTCACAGTTTTGGTCCGTCAGGCGCTACACTTTCACTTCGCCCTTCACACCCGCCGCAATGGTGGTGCGCTGGTGCACTGAATCATGGCTTTGCATAGACTGCCTGTATCAGGCCTTTGATATATCCAAGCGCGAACGCAAGCCCTTGGCGCTCGTCCCGATCATCTGGGTGCTGTGGGATATGGTCGGGCGTAAGCATACCCGAATAGTGGACCTGCTTCAGAGTGCATAGTATCTTGAACATGTCCAGGTCACCTTCGTCGGGGTAGACCTCTTGGAAACTGTCGCGTTTGCCCCTTACGTTTCGGAAATGGACATTGAAGATTTTCTGTCTTGTCCCAAAGTAGCGGATTACATCAAATATCTCTTCAGACGGATTCTGCAGATTACCAGCAATTGTGCCCACGCAGAAATTGAGGCCGTGGTATGGACTCTTGGCAATTTCAACAAATTGCTTAAGGCCATCGACAGTTCCCAACACGCGTTCTACTCCCCGATAGCCACCCGATGGAACGCCGGGGTCATGAGGATGACAAGCCATCTTGACCTTGCATTCCGTTGCCACCGGGATAACCCGTTCCAGAAAATAGTTGATTCGTTGCCAGAACAACTCCGCGGGAAACGCTCCGTGTCTGGTCAGCGATTTCTTCGATGAAGCCTTCTCGTATTCCCAGGTGCTATAGCGAGAACCTCCACGCCCCCGCGTAGTCCCTGTTCTCAGTACATCTAAGACGTACATGTTGTACTTTATGGTGGATATGCCAGCTCTTGCCGCCAGGCGTATCTGATCACAGGTTTGCTCAATCTGCCTATCGCGGTGTGCCGCATCACGCAGCAAACCGACAGAGCGTGGCATGCCAATTGGTACCATATCAAGCGAGACCCCATTTGTCGAGCATCGCTCCTTCAAGTCCAGCAGACCCTCCAAAGTCCATTTATCAGGGGTTCCACAGACATGGCTGACACCACAACGCCTGTAGAATTGGAGCATTTCAGACGTGCAGCTTCTCTGAGTGCCTACGTGCATACGCATTTGTGGATTCTCTGCACCGTGCTGGGAGCCGCTTGACGTCAGCGCCCATACGGTATTGTCTGAAAGCCCGGCCGAGGACAAAACGACCGGACCAGTTGCCCGAATGAGTTGTCTTCGTGTCAGCATGTGATCATCTCCTGTGAGGCTCTTGTCTTATTTTCTGCACAATCCTGATTGTACCAGGAATACACAGCGAGGCTCCAGCGATTTCGACAGTATTGGGAGGATAACATGCTGAATGTGGACGAGCATCGGATTTGGAGGAAATTCTCAGATGTTTATTTTAGGCTAATTCTCCACTGGCACTATCTGCATCAGTTCTTAGACGGGACTTCTCAGGTTGCGCCCAGACTGGAAGGTTCGTCAGTTCATTATCCGATTGACGGGCGGGTCTTTCAGTTTCGTATTGGTGCGCTTCGACCGGTGATTATGTACTCGTCGAGTTTTGACTTTAGCTCTTTTGTGATTTCGGGGTGTTTGAAGTAGAGGTTTGTTGTTTCTCCGGGATCGGATTGGAGGTCGTAGAGCTGGGCGGGGGCGTCGGGGGCTTTTTCTTGCAGGGCGAAAGGTTTGAGGGCCTGGTTGCGATAGTTGTTGCCGCCGGATCCTTTGTGGTCGAGGTACTTCCAGCGTCCGCGGCGAATGGCCAGGGCCAGGGAAATCGTCTGGTGAAGAGTGTAGCGGCGGATGGGTTTTCTGGCGGTGCCGAGAAGGGCGCCGAGCATGTTGAAGCTGTCTTCGGCGGCGTTGTTGGGCAGTTCGGCGCCTACGATGGCGGCGCAGGTGGCCATTACGTCGGTCAGATTAGTGATCTGGTCGGTGGTGGTGGCGGGTTTGATCTTGCCGGGCCAGCGGGCGATCAGCGGCACGCGGTGGCCGCCCTCCCACTGGTCACGCTTCATGCCGCGCCAAGGCCTGGCGCCGTCGTGGTAGTAGTCCTTTCGCATGTTGACGACGGAGGTGGTCTCGGGGCCGTTGTCGCTGGAGAACACGACCAAGGTGTTGTCGGCGAGGCCTAGCTGCTCGAGCGTTTTCATTAGCTCGCCGACGATGTGGTCGAGTTCGAAGATGAAATCGCCGTGGGGACCGGCGTCGGTCTTGCCTTTGAATTTGTCGGCGGCGAACGAGGGCAGGTGGACGGCCTGGGTCGAGTGCAGCAGGAAGAAGGGCTTGTCGGGGTTGTTCTTGACATGGCGTTTCAGAAAGTCACGGCTTTTTTCGAGGAAGACCATGTCGACTTCTTCGAGGTCGAAGTCCGGGGCGATCATTCCGGGGCGGTTGTCACGCGAGTAGGGGTGCTTGGGCAGGGGTGAGCGGTCGACTATGCCGGTCGGCGGGACGGGGATTCTGTCGCCGTCGATGTAGGCGTAGAGCCAGTCGGTGGTCGGGCAGCAGACGGTGCCGAAGAACTCGTCGAAGCCGCGATGGATGGGGGCGTCGGGTATCGAGCGGGAGTAGTCGATTTGCTTGACGGGTTCGAGGCCGTTCTTGTTGATCGGTTGGCCCTGTTTGTCGAAGAAGGTCATTCCGATGTGCCACTTGCCGAACATTGCGGTGGCGTAGCCTTTGTCGCGGAGCATCTGCGGTAGGGTCAGGCGGGACTGCTCGATCATGCAGGGGCCGCCGGCGCCGGTGAAGACGCCGCGCATGCCGGTGCGAAAGGCCATGCGGCCGGTGAGCAGGCTGTAGCGAGTGGGTGTGCAGACGGTCGAGGCGCTGTGGGCGTCGGTGAAGCGAATGCCCTGGCTTGCGAGTGCGTCGATGTTGGTCGTTGCGACTTTGGCCTGGCTGTTATAGCAACTGATGTCCCCGTAACCGAGGTCGTCGGCCAGGATAAAGACGATGTTGGGCAAGTGGTGTCTTGCTGACCTGGCAAGGCCGGGAACCGCCCAGGACGCGGCCGCCAGAGCCGAAGCTTTCAGAAATGTTCGACGATTCATCATAACCGGGATTTGCCATATGACTTCACAAACTACGCTCCTGCACGCTATAAGATACTATAATACCAAGATGCACCCTGCGATTTCAATACTTCCTCGCCCAATATTCCTATCAGAAAGGCCCAAAAATACGCCGATTCGTTGAGAATCCAACATCTCAGCACTTTTTCGACGTACCCTGACCTCGGATTTCTCATCACCTGTCCGGATTTTCCGTGCATTGCCGGTCATCCAGCCCTCGCAAGTTCTGGGCTGGCTCTCAACCGCCCCATACGATCAAGGATTTCAGGAAAAAGCGTCCTCGGCACGGCCACTTCCGCCATCTGGAACACAACATACCGCGAATGCCTGTCACTCTATCCAGGTTTGTCTCACATGTATGGCGGTGGGCTGAAAGAAAGGGCCGCAAGTATATACATCGTGGTGATGTTTATTGAATCCTGTGTACAATTGTTGCTTTTTTCATAACTTGCTGATAGTACAGGGCTTATGAGATGGGTATTTTTTGGAAATTGGCAGATAATGGGGTTTCGGGTTGTAGCCCCGTTGTAGGCGCCGATTAACCAACTCCATCACAAAGTAAGGCCGCCACGTCTCAGTAGGGGGTAGGATGTTTGAGTTATTCGGACAGACTCAGTAGAATCTTAGAAAAGAGGCTCCGTCCCGATCTGTGACGAGCCGGGACAGGTTACTCAGGATAGTTGAGCGAGGATGAAGAATGTCACATTATAAATCCTAGTTGATAAAGGAATACGGTTATGAAACCACAGGTCAAGACTGCACTCTCAGGGATTATTATCTTTTTAATGGTTATTGGCACAGGATGTACGCAGAGTCGTTCCTGCAAGTGGCAAGAGATCAGCACCATAAAGGACGTAAAGACTCATATGGTTCCTGCAACCTGGACGCTGGACAAGTATCCCAATGCTCCTACGCTCAAACCACATACCAAGGTCACTATTCTTGACCAGGATGGGCCTGGCGTGGTTACGCTGTTTCACGTTTCAGACTATGGTTATGGTGATGACAGCAAACTCATTCTCCGCATCTGGTATGATTACGAGGACAAACCGTCAATCGAAATGCCCTTGATGGACTTCCTTGGGGATATAGAATCCGCCACACAACCTTATTATACCATCTACTTCTCACACGTTCGCAAGTCGCACAACTTCCGACTTCCCATGCCGTTTCGCAAACACATCAAGGTCGAAGTTGAAAACCCAACAGCAAGCAATCTATTGGGGTACATGGATATTCAATGGGACCAGGTCGAAGCGATTCCTGAAAACTCCGGATATCTTAAAGTTGCTTACAGAAACGGTCGGTTTCAGTTCCCTCACGAGGAACTTCTCCTGTGCGATATCAAATCTCCCGGCGCCATTGTTGCTCACTGGTTGCAACTGGAAGGAGACCACAAATCCTGCGCGAATGGCCAGGGCATCTGCGAGGCCAACCATGAGATCTATATCGACGGCGACACAAAGCCAACGTATGAGAGTCAAGGCGCCGAGGATTTCTACGGCCATTCCTGGGGCTTCGGCGGTGTCGAGTCGGATTTCTATTGTGCTATCGTCCGTTACGAGCCAACGCCAAATGGCGGCAGCCGGGTGGCCATGGTTCGCGCGCGTGATACCGACAGGATTACATTCAGAAAGTCGTGCAAGATTCTTTATACCTATAAGCATGACCTTGGACCGGCCTATGACCACACAACAGGAAAAGGCAAAGCGCCCGCGCTTGGGCCATTCATAGATGGTGCGAGTCTCGATGCGCCGTATCGCAGTTGCATATACTATTATTCAAATGATTGATATTCTGCTGGAAATGCGGCGCGGCGTGGCTGTAGGCTGCACGCACTGCAATGGCAGGCGTCATTTTGGTTTTACCTGAGGGATTAGAAATTACAGAGGTCATGAGATTGGCTTCGTACTCCAAATACGACACTACTTTGAAGTACTACCCTGCTGTAAAGGATGATCTTGTTGACAGGGCCGGGAGGCCTGTGGGGCACAGGGTCAGTGGAGCAATGTTGGAGGAGGAAGTTTGAATTATGCAGGCAGACTTCTTAGAATGTTAGAGAAGAGGCTAAGTCCCGACGTGTCGGGATAGCATAACAAGGAAATCCAATGTTATATGGGAAATGTCAGATTATCGTGTTGGACGATGTCATGAGTGCAATTAATAGTATTTCATTACGTACAATGTTGTTGGTGTTTTTCGGTATCTCAGGGATCTCCTTTGCCCAGGAGGGAACGATAACCTACGAACCGGGTGATGGGGCTGGGCAAGGCAAGCATATAGTGTTTGTATGTGGCGAAGGGGAGTATCGTTGTGAAGAGACTTTGCCCATGCTTGCCAAAAAGGCAGATGTCAGTTATGTCGGTGAGGACTGGAAAGCATCTCCTTTTGGTCGCGGGAAGTTCAAGAAAGGGCTCAAGCCCGAGGATTTTGCAGTGAAGGCTGAAATAGTTCAGGCCGGCTTCTTTACTCCCGCGCGCGCCGGCAAGATATGGGATACATGGATATATTACCACGACGGCAAATACTACATGTACTACCTGGCCGGATCTGGTGGGCATTGGGATGGACACGAACTGGCAACTTCCGAAGACGGTGTCCACTGGAAGGAACAAGGGGTGATGATCAAGCCCCGCGCAGGGGTAACCTGGATGGGCACGGGGCACATCTGGAAGTCGCCCGACTTCGCCAAGACCCACCAATGGGTCATGAACTATTCCGAATGGTTCGGCGACAAGCAGGATATCATGTTCGCGACCTCCACCGACCTGCTGAACTGGACGAAGGTAGATGAGAAGTATCGCTTTGTCCAGGATGTCCGGTGGTACAAAGCGAAGGGGCGTTGGGATTGCATCGATGCCATCCAGCGCGATGACGGCAGTCTGTATGGCTATTTCACGGCCGACCCTGCTGGCGGAAAGGTCGCCTACCGGCCCTGCGGGTTCGGTTTTGCCGAGAGCAAGGACGGCCTCACCTGGAAGGCCCTTCCACCCGTTGAAGGTGACATTGCGGGTGAATTCGGCGGGATCCAGAAGCTCGGCGACAAGTACTACATCCTCATCAGTGAAGGCCGCGTCGCTGTCGGCGACAAGCCTGAGGGGCCCTTTTATGCGCAGAAGAAGAACCCCAATGCCTTCGGCAAGGGTTGCAACATCTATTTCCCCCGCTTCTTTCACAACGCGCCCGGCGGCCCGCTGGTCAATCACTTCTACACG
>JAGMDR010000394.1 GCA_023128595.1 Planctomycetota bacterium
CTGGCTGTACCACCAGATCAACGAACAGGTCAACTTTGAGATTATGAAGCGATTCGAGGCCGAACAAATCGAGTTTGCCTTCCCCCCCCAGACGCTTTATGTAAAGAAAGACTAATTAATCGTCAATACAAAATAGTCAATCATCTTTAGCAGCCTTCTTCTCGGCCTTAGTCATAGTGGGCTTAGGGCCTTTGAAGGTGGTTTCTCCATAAGCCTGCTTCTCATCGTCCGTCATATCTTTCGTTAGAACCGGCCGCTCAGTAATCCACGGCGTTATGAATACGATCAGCTCACTGGTAACGGTTGATTCTGTTTCAGACCTGAATAATCCTCGTATGATGGGGATGTCCCCGAGCAGGGGCACTTTGCGAATATCCTGCGTAACTTCCCTTTTGCGCAGGCCGGCGAGAACCACCGTCTGGCCGCTCTTGATCAACAGTGTTGTCTCGGCTTCGCGCTTGTCAATAACCGGCTGCGGAAGAGTAACTCCTACACCGGCAACGATGACTTGGCCCACTTCGACACTGAATTTCGGCACCAGGTGCAGCCTGATCATTCCATCCTGGATGGCAACGTGCGGCGTTACCTCAAGCTCAACGCCCACGTCTCTAAAGGCCGTTGTTCCCATACTCCCGCCCATAGATGACTCGGTCAGCTCCTGATAGGGGATCTCTCTGATAGCCTTGAAGGTGGCTGTTTCATTATCAAGCACCAGAATTCGAGGATTGGCAAGAAGCTTGGCGCTTATTTGTTTGTGTAGAATGTTCAACGCCAGCTCTATATCAACTGCATCATTGAGAAGGCCAAAGGTCACAGTGCCACCGTCTGTCTTACTAAACGCCCCGCCCATAAACGGTTTACTCTTCCTGAATGAGTCGTTGAGCCACGTCCCGGATATCGTTTTGCTTCTTGTGTCCTGAGATCCAATCGTCGAGCTATTCCCTGTAGTGGTGGTGGTCTTCGTAGCATCTCCAGTTCTTCCGGCGGACCCACTGGTGGTTGTAGTGACAATGTTGTCAACGACCCCTGTATTAGCTGGAGTAACAGTATCAATAGTATCGGTTACCGTTCGGCTCGTTGTGGTGGTTGGGCCAGTCGCACCGACATCCGTAATCTCACGTTCAGTAGCGGTGCCGCTAGAAGTGGTGCCGGTGTTCGTAACTGAGTCTGTTTGGGAAATCTCGGTAATAGGGGTATTACGTCCGACATGCCAGTTTACGCCAAGGTCGAAGTCTTCTGTGCTGGTGACATCATAGATCCTCACCTCGACCAGTATCTGCGGCGTCATCCGGTCAATCTTCTCGATAAAGAGCGTTACGCCCCTGATCTTGCTTTCCATGTCGGTAACGATTATGTGACTGGTGCCCTGAATAGAGGACACTGAGCCTTTCGCCGATTTCAATTCCTTCAGGGCGTTTACCACTTCGGCCACATCGGCATAGACAATCTCGAAAATCTTGGTTTGAAGCATTTCCGGCTTTTCGACCTGTTCCGCAGTGGTTATCACCCTTATCATGTTCTGACTCAGCACATGCACAAAGCCGTGCACACTTAGAATATTATTCAGTGCTTCCTCGAGCGGAACATCCGTCAATGTCACCGTCACCTCGCCTATGACCTTGGGGCTTTTCACGATGTCCACGTCCGCCTGGTCCGCTATTATCCGCAGCACGTCCTCGATGGGCGTCTTCCTGAACTCCACGCTTATCGCCTTGGCCAGTCGCTCCTCAAGCGGAGTCTGGCTCGCAACCGCATTGTCGTCCGCTGCCGTAGTGCTATCGCCGTTATCCCCCGCAGCTATTGCAAAGCTCAAGCAAACAATGGCAAAGCACGTCAGAAACCTCAATCCCTTGTATTTAATCGTAAAGCTTTTCATAGTATCCCCTTTTCCAAATCAACGGTTCACTAATTCCGTTTTCTGGTCATAATGGCTCAATGGTTTGAGTCCACCTCTTACCGTCCTTCTCGAATTCGACACTGCTTTTCGTTATTTTCACTATGGTCGCGCCCGCTATCATATCACCTACGTGTGCTATTCTTGCGCCGATAACTGCAGCCGGGTTATCCTCACTGTAAAGAATACCCTTTACAGTTAGTTCTCCCGTTTTGCCCGCCTGCGGTTCCGTAGCGCCCGGACCTGTTTGACCTGTGGCGGCGGCTACAGCTTTGGCGTTCGCTTCGGCTTCGATCTGCGCCGTCATCTCCGCAGTCAACTGCATCGGGTCACGAAGTGTCGTCGGATAGGGCTCCGGCATCTGCCAGTCAATTTCAGTCTCTTCAGTCTCGGATTGGCCCGCAGCCGTTGCAGGCTTGGGCTCCGCAGACCACGTTGTCTTGGGCGAAGGCGTGCCGAGGAGCTTGCTCATCATAAGAATGAAGACCACAAGAAGAATCGGCACCGAAAACACCATCACTATTTGCCTTCCCGCACTGACGCCGGGCTTCGGCTTGAACAGCTTTTTCGTCATCTGTTGCAGCAGACCCTGGTCCACGGCCCTTATCGCAGCACTGGTTTTGGGACGCCCGGCCGCCGCCCTTCTTGCAGGCGGCTGCCTGAGTGGTTGATGAGAGCCGGGTACGCTCGGTATCTGCGGATTCTGGAGTCCTGTGACGGGCGGCCTTGGACTGTTATAGCCGCCTGGACTTGGCTCAGGACCGCCCGGACCGCCGTCAGGCCGAGACACACCTTGGTTCTCCGGAACCGGAACACCATCGAATATCGATGATATCTCCTTGTGCAGCCCTGTCTTTTTCTTCCTATTCTTATCTACCATTACCTATCTCCTTCTCCTCCTCAGCCAGAATCTCATCAACGGTTTACTGTCCGTCCCCATCATCAGTCACGCCGTTGCATATCTCCTCAGCCAAAGCCACTTATTCAGCGGTTCCCTTGCCTCTTTGAGCAAGGGCCGCCACCAGGTTCACCACCGTGGTCGTCTTACCGCCCCCGCCTTCTTGATTTGCTACTGCTATTGTTCTCATCGTCTTTATGCCTCAGGCTCGTATCGAGAAATCATCAGCCGCTGGACTATCCCTTCGTTCTCCAAAAAGAACCTTCACACGCACAATAACTATACGGCCTGAATCGCTTCTCTGGCCACGAGCTCTTGAGAATCTATCCTGCTATCCGACATCCTCCTGTTGATTATCTCCTCTGCCAGCGCCTCATATTCAATGGCGCCTCTGCTCTTCGGATCGTAGGTCGAAATAGGCTCACCGGCGCTTGGCGCCTCAGCAAGCCTTGTCGTCCTGTGTATAACCGTATCGAACACCAAATCACCAAAGAATTCACGCATCTGTCGTTGGACCTGCCTGCTCAGAGCGGTCCTTTTCTCAACAAAGGTCAGCAGTACACCCAGCGAGCCGAGCCCCTGGTTAAAACGCTCACGCACGATGTCTATCGTCTCAAGCAGCTGCTTGAGGCCCTCAAGTGCGTAATATTGTGTCTGCACCGGTACTATCACGTCCGTGCTCGCCACCAATGCGTTGAGCGTCAGCAGACTAAGCGACGGTGAGCAGTCAATTACGCATATATCATAACTACTGCCGACATGCTTAAGCTGCTCTGTCAGCACATATTCTCTGCCGTAAAGCGTTGCCAGCTCAAACTCCACTCCCGAAAGCAAAATATTGCTCGGAGCAAGATCAAGCCCTTCGATGCTCGTCTTCAACACGGCCTTCGAAACCGGAATTTGCGTCCTCGAGATAGGAACCTGGGCCTTCGTAATAGCGTCATAAATGGTTCTCTCTAACGTTTCAGGCTCAAAGCCGAATGCCAGAGTTGTGTGCGCCTGAGGATCGAAATCGATCAGTAATACACGATTGCCCAGCGTCGCAAAAGCCGCCGCCAGATTGACCGCACTCGTCGTCTTTCCGCAGCCGCCTTTCTGATTCGCTATTGCTATTGTTCTCATATCTGCATACTGTAAACCTGTGACCAAAGCTCTTCGGTCACTTCAATTATCAGACTGATTCTTGACAAGAACTGCCAAGTTCAGCTTCGCCTGATGTCCCGCTTCCAACAGCTCCGAACGTGTTACTGCAAATGTGTCCACAAGGAGCACCGGCCGGTGTCTTTCCAGGGCACTCAAGAAAGCAGCGAACTGGTTGAAACCAGCCGTGAAACTCACATCAAGACGGTGCACCCCTATAGAATCAAAGTCCGCAATATTCGAAGTCTCGCGTTTGTCCCGGCTCTTGATGCTGAACGAGCTAATCCCCTGATTGTTCGCCGTCCGGCTTATATCGAACGTCAAATTCGCAGCATCCCCGAAATCAACCACGAAATCCTTCAATCTGTCGCGCAAATCACTGACTTGACTCCTTAGCCGAGCTTGAGTTTCCTCCTTTGCCGCCTTGAGGCTGAAATCATACGCATCTTTCTGTTCGGCCAGCCTCCTCGTCACAACCTTCTTCGCTTGACACTGCGGTACAAGTACAAGCATATAGACGAAGAAAAACACTATCAGGCAGGCAGACCATATCAGACCAATCATCGTAAAGTATTTCTTGTGAATAGACTTCATGGGAATCCCGCTATAATTGTGGTTTGAACAGGCAGTTTATCTCATACGAGACAACTTCCAGACCGCTGAGCTTATTTGTCTTCTGTGAGACCGTGATATTCTCCAGCTTCGGCCCCAGAAGGGCGGACGAGCGAAGCTTATCACGGAAATCCCTGATCGCTTTGTCGCTGTCCGATTGCGGACTTGCCGAAACACTCATCCGCAGCGTTGGCACGGGAATAGTAACGTCAACCGTCTTTTCCGGATCATCCTTTTGTCTGATTTTCTTCCGTACCGTATGCTGCTTTACCTCAAGCGCCGTCAGCACCACCGACTCCGGCATGTTCTCAACCACTGTCGCCAGAACAGGGGACCATTGAGTATGTACGCCGATCGCCGAGTTGACTTCCGACAAACACCTGCTGTAAACACCGCGTTCACGCTCGAATGCCTCTTGTTGCGCCACAACGCCCGACAGTTTCTCCGTCTTTGTCTTATAGCTGGCTATCCTTCCCTCCCGAATCGATATTATGATCTTATTCTGCAGATAAAAACCGAACATCGCTAACACTATAACAACCGGAACCGCACTGCTTATCACCGCGACAGCCATGTTCTGGGCCCTGTTCTTTGTCGGAAGACCCTCACCTTTTAACAAGTCTATCGTGAACATATCAGATCGACCTCATTGCCAGGCCCGCTGCAACCGCCATTGCCGGGCCGCTTTTTTGAAGAACCCTTTTCTGAAGGGCCCCTCTGTGGTTACGTCCCGTCTCGCAACGGATCTTATCGAACGGATTCCACAATACGGTCTCCACCGGAAGCTGCCGGTTCAATATCTCGATAAAACCTTCCGCCGACGCAAATCCGCCACACACAAATATCTTCTTAAGGGACGATGATCTCTTCTGCGTATTGTAGTAACGCAGCGTTTCAGTAACATCGGCGACAAGCTTCTTACTGGCCCGCTCCATACTGTCATAAAGCTCCGTACCCTCCGTCTCCGACTCGCCGGACAAAGCCTGCCTCAGCGTGCCGGCCGACACATCCTTCTCCGCCGCCATCTGCTTGACGATATCGTCGCCGACATAGATCATATCGCGGATGAACGGCCAACCATCCTCTCCCATAATGGCCAGCGTTGTGTAAGAGCCGCCCACATTCAAAATCGCCGTCGCCTGACCGGGCTCCTGGCTCTCAAGCTCACCGAAGCAATTCAAAAGTGCAAGCCCGTCAACGTCCATCAGTACGCAGCTCAGAGCCGCTTGTTTCGCCAAGTACATTTTGCTTTTTATCAGTGCGTTGGTGGTCGCCACTAATATCCCCCGTATCTTGTCATTGCCGTTTCCCATCACCTGATAGTCAACCGTGCTGTCCTCCGTCTTGAATGGACAAACCTGCGATGCCTCGAGCTGCACCGCCCCCTCCACCTCCTCATTTGGTATCGATGGGAACTCAAAATCCCTGACGGCTACCTCCGGCCCGCTCACACCGCAGACGGCCATCTTAGCATTAACGCCGCTCAGCTCACGACATTCGCGAATAGCCCTTGCTATCTTCGCTAATCTCCTGCGCTGGTTGTCCCCGCTGCCGCCGTTCAGTGGAATCTCCGAAATGCCGCACGCTGTAACCGCGTAGCCGTCGCTTTCCTTACGCAGACGAACTATCTTGATCGAAGATAAACCAATGTCCAGACCCAGGACCACCTTTGCCTCATGCTCAAGCCTGAATGATCGTTGCCAACCCCAATCCATATCTCTTGCGCCTCAACAATAATTGGCCGTTTGTATGTACAGTACTCGCTACTGTCTATCGACCTAATCAAGCCCGCCTTTCACTTGGAAATTACAATTGCCCCGCTTCTCCGCTTCTGTCCCATTGCAGGCGGCGATTCCCAGGCTACAGGTCCTATAAACATCCGACGCCGCGCACTCTATGCCCTCTAACGCACCCCTTTTGGCCTGTTGAGACAATTACGCCGAGGATGATTCAAGCATTGCTCCGGCAAGTTATCGGCTGCACCCGCGCAGGCGATCCGGGCCGCCGGGTAGAGCCGGCTGGTTCGATGTGAATTGAAGATTTGATAAAGGGATGCTGTTTGGGTTTTCCCGCAGGAAAACGCACGCCGTCTTGCCGTTCTGGCGCCGGGAAAATACGCCGTCGGCCGGCCCTGCACTATCTTATGGAACATCCGGGGGCAATGGTGGTGTCGGCACCTCAGGTGTCACCGCAGTAGGGATGCTCACTTACTCCCACCAGCGTGCTATCTCAAAGCGCACGCCCTCGTCACCAAGCTCCACCTCTCTTACCGCTTCATCATAGAAAAAATTCGCCCCGCTTTTCAGCCAAAGCTTGTTGGCCGTGATAGCACCGTGCAGTTCTGCGCCCGGGTAGAGGTCTATGTTCGCATTGGGGGCGTACACAAGACCCAAAATCTTGCTCTTCGCCTTCAGTTCGAATGTCTGTTCACCGTCGCCTGTCGCAAAGACCTTCAGCGCCGTACATACCGGGCTCTCGTTAATAATTCCCGCCGAGTTCCCCGCCGACATATCTCCGTCAAGATACAGCACCAACGACGAACCTGGCCTTACCACGATTTCGCTGCTGTTGCCGATGTCGATGTTTCCTGTTACGTGAAGGACAACCTCGCCCCCGTCTATTTCCAATATCCCCGGCGACCCGCTGCCTCCCGACAGGTTTATCTCCGTGTATTGGCCGCTTTTCTCAGGACCGATCCTTACCGTTGTGCTAACGGCACTTATCCCCGTCCCGATGACCGGTAATGCCGGTGGCGTTATCACCGGGAAGTCAATCTCCTCTGTCAGAGCAAACCTTTCGCCGGTAACGGTACCGCCCGGCCCGATGACCACCGACGGATCCCCGCCTACACCGGCAAAAATATCACCATCCACAACCGTACCCGGACCCAGAGTTATGCTGTCGGCTTCTGTGCTCGTCGTCCCGACCTGCACGTCTATGTCGGTGTCGGTGGGATCGCCTGAATTGTACCCGGCAACCAGAGTATTGGGCATCAGCGACAACCTGCTCCTCACAAGAATCGCATTCTCAAATAAGCCTTTGAGTATTACTTCTGCGTACACAGTTTCTTCGGCCCGTCCCGCCTTTCCAATCGACGTGATCGTGAACTCTCTCTTGCTGTTCAAACTGTTGGCAACGATCTTGTAGCTGTAAGTTGCATCACAATTCGCCAGGCTCACGTCGGTTGCCCGGGAGAAGGATGAATCATCGTCCAGCATCTTGGCCTTCTGGTTTATATCAAAAAGCGCT
>JAGMDR010000395.1 GCA_023128595.1 Planctomycetota bacterium
ATTTTTCGGGCAGTCATCGGAAGGAGTTTACCTTGCCCAGATTCTGTTGAAATTCTCTGAGCATGATGAGCAGAATTTAACAATCGATGACCTACAAACAGAGGTACATACACGTCTGGCTGATTACCCCGAATGTATTGTAACTGTCAGTATGCCCAAGATCGTTGGTGGCCTGATATCAGATATCGAGTTCGAAATCTCCGGCGAAGAACTTAACACGCTGGATCAACTTGCCATAAAGAGCCAGGATTTTGCCAGCCAAATAGATGGATTCTTGGATTCGGACACAACCGTGCGGGTCGGTAAGCCGGAATTGCGGATTCGTCCTCAACGTGCAGTCTTGGCTGACCTTGGTATCCCAGCTACCGGATTGGGACTTGTCTTGCGTGCTAATCTGGAAGGGTTAGAAGCAGGAACATTCAAAAAGGGTGCACGCAATTACGACATTGTGGTCGAGTTGGCTGAAGAGGAAGGCAAAAGCCAAGTTCAGCAGTTCCTTTTTCCCGGAGCACCGCGACATCCGTTGCTTCTGACTAACCTTGGACAAGTAGAGGAAAGACTTGCTCCGATTCAGATCACACGAAAAGACAAACGCCGTATATCCAAGCTACTTGCAAATATTGAAAGCAAAAAGCCATTGGGCACTGCCGTTGACGAGCTAAGTGATGCCGTGGACGAAAAAGGTAATCTGCCGCCTGGGTATGAGTATTTTTTTGCCGGGACAACTGAAGTGATGAAAGAAGCCCAGGTAGAATTTGCAGAGGCCGGTATTGTGGCAATCATACTGGTCATTCTCACACTTGCTGCTATTCTCGAATCCTTCAAGCAGCCGTGGTTTATTCTTGTTACACTTCCATTGGCTTTGATAGGAGTTCTCTGGGCATTAGTCCTTACCGGCCAAAGCCTTTCAATGTTTGTCTTGATGGGCATCGTTATGATGATCGGGATTGTTGTCAATAACGCGATTCTTATCATGGATCAGTTGAATACACATATTAAAGAAGGTGTCCCACATCATAAGGCTATGGTTGCTGCCGCCACCGAAAGATTTCGTCCGATTGTTATGATCACCCTTGCGGCGGTCCTCGGTATGCTTCCGCTGGCCTTTGGCAGGGGTATCGGGGCGGAAATGCGCAATGGGGTCGGTATTGCCTCGGCGGGCGGTATCCTGGTATCCGGTGTGCTGGCTCTGATTGTAATCCCGATTCTATACGATTTGTTTACGCGAAAAAGCGAAAAAGCAAATACCTAAGTCCTGTCATCCAACCTTCGGCGATTCCAGATGCTGCAAATATAGATTCTCACAACAAACGCACTTCATCTGTGGGCCTTGAGGTATTTGTGTTGGCACATCGAGCCTTTTTGCGAATTTGACTCAATTTGCGCAACTACTTATACGGAAATGCTTTGTAACTGGCCGCTGACGCCATTAGGCGCCGAGTAACCTTGCGGCGTCTTTGGCGAAGTAGGTGATGATAATGTCGGCCCCGGCCCGCTTGATGGAGCCGAGCGCCTCTAACATCGCCGCATCTTTCTCCAGGAGTCCGGCCTTGGCCGCCGTGTTCAGCATCATATACTCGCCGCTGACATTATACGCCGCTATCGGGCAATCGAAACGCACCTTAGCACGCCGGATGACGTCTAAAAAACAAAGAGCGGGCTTGACCATTACAATATCGGCGCCCTCTGCTATATCCAGGGCGATCTCCTGCATCGCCTGGTCGGAGTGGCTCACGTCCATCTGGTATCCTCTGCGGTCGCCGAACTGCGGCGCAGAATCGACGGCGTCCCGGAACGGCCCGTAAAAGGCGGAGGCATACTTCGCTGCGTATGACATAATCGCCGTATCGTAAAAGCCGTTTTCCTCTAAACACTGCCGTATGTAACCTACACGCCCATCCATCATATCCGAGGGTGCAATCACATCTGCGCCGGCCTGGGCGTGCGAGAGGGCGACCTTGGCCAATAATTCGCACGTCGAGTCATTATCTACGCGACCGTCTTTAACCACCCCGCAATGACCGCTCTGGGTGTACGCACAAAGACAAACATCGGTAATTACCAGCAATTCCGGGACGGCCTGCTTGATTCTTCTTATAGAATCCTGCACAACGCCGTCCTCGGCCCAGGCCCGCGAGCCCGATTCATCCTTCTTGTCAGGCAGGCCGAACAGCAGCAACGCCGGTATGCCAAGAGAGGCCACCTCGGC
The DNA here is from genome assembly GCA_023128595.1 of Planctomycetota bacterium. GTDB lineage: Bacteria > Planctomycetota > Phycisphaerae > Sedimentisphaerales > Anaerobacaceae > DAOVRL01. Next base: position 2,210 of record JAGMDR010000395.1, read on the forward strand.
GGCCTCGGCGGCGACCATATCCGGCGAAAAGTGAAAACAATCGTCCATCGACTTGATCGGCTCTTTTAGTCCTTCGCCGGCCCGGACAAAAAGCGGATAAACCAGGTCATCGACGCTTAGACTATTCTGACGCACCAACCTTCGCATAGCCTCGCTGCTGCGAAGCCGCCGCATCCTGTTCTTCGGAAAACCCATTACATACCACCTTTCTTAAGAGGTAATCGAATCTCTGTATCGGCCATATTCACCCGATATTACCCGAATCAATGCGCCAATTCCAACCCATTTGACGAGATTTTCAACCGTCGTAGCGGGGATCGAGGACTCTGAAGGCATCAAAGACGATTTTCAAGAGGCTATACAAACAAGTCCTGAGCAGATAAAATGAGACTTGTCGTAAATGTAAAAAGAGCAGTTTCAATGAGGGCTTGACCGTCAGCGAGTTTCTCGTCGAGCAGTGACCCTCGAAGACGCCGGCAAGGTGGAATTCCTTTGGTTTAAGGGAGGCGGCAGTGGGATTGACTGAAAAACAGATGGAACGCTACAGCCGGCACGTAATGCTGGAACAGATCGGTAGCCTCGGCCAGGAGAAGCTGCTCTCATCGAAGGTATTGATCATAGGCGCCGGCGGCCTGGGCTCACCGGCTGGGTTGTATTTGGCCGCCGCCGGTGTCGGGACAATCGGCGTCGTTGATGCGGACAGGGTAGAGCTGGCGAATCTCCACAGACAAATAATTCATCATACGGACGATGTCGGCCAGGAAAAAGTCACCTCGGCCAGGAACAAGATGCTGGCGGTAAATCCTGACATTGCTGTGAAGACTTACCGGCAGCGGGCGAAGGCGGACAACATTCGAGATATTGTTCGCGACTATGATTTCGTAATCGATGCAACGGACAATTTCCCTGCCAAGTTTCTTATAAATGATGCCTGCTATTTTGAGAAGAAGCCGTTCTGTCATGCCGGTGTTCTTCGATTTCACGGGCAGTTGATCACGGTCATACCCGGCCGGACCGCCTGCTATCGGTGCATTTTTCATTCTGTCCCGCCCCCAGGTACGGCACCGGCCGGCTCGCAGGTTGGCGTGCTGAGTGTTGTGCCGGCCGTTATTGGCTCGCTCCAGGCCACCGAGGCGATAAAATTCCTGCTCGGCCTCGGCGAGCTGTTGACCGGAACGCTCCTGACTTACAGCGCACTGACCATGGACTTTCGCAAAGTGCACTTGAATCGAAATCCTAACTGCCCGCTATGCGGGAAGGACCCACAGATAACCCAACTTAAGGACGAATCGCAGGTCGCGGAAAATAATGCAAACCGCAAAAGAACATAAAAGACTCCTGGCCCCTTTTCTTCCCGATAAGTGGAACATACGCCTGCTGGAAACGGGCCTTTCGCCGTGGACGCTCAAGAAGTCACATTCCAGGCAAATAGCTGTGCTGATGAGCGGCGGCGTGGACAGCAGCACTGCCGCGCACCTGCTTAAAGAGCAGGGCTGGAATGTCATGGGTGTTACGATGAGCATTCCCGTATCGTGCAGGGTCGCCCCACGCGGCTGTTGTGGGGCCGATGCCGCCCTTGTCTGCTGTGATATAGGAATTCCTCACTACTTCATCGACGTTGCCCAAGCCTTCGAGCAACTGATAATACAACCTTTTCGCCAATCATACGCAAAGGGCGAGACTCCCAACCCATGTATCGATTGCAATAGTCTGCTGAAGTTCTCGCTGGTGTGGGATTTTCTGGAAGGCAAGTTTGGCATTACCTATCTCGCCACCGGTCATTACGCGCGCGTCCTCAAGACGGACGGTCGGGCTCGCCTCGCCACCGCGAAAGACAGGCTCAAGGACCAAAGTTATTTCCTCTACGGCATTGCAGCCGACAGGCTGGATAGGTTCGTACTGCCCTTGGGCGAGTTTGACAAGCAGCAGGTTCGCTCGATTGCGACGCGCCTAAATCTTAGTGTTGCTGAGAAGCCTGAAAGTATGGAGCTGTGTTTTGCCGGCGAGGGCGACTATCGCCTGGCCCTGTCCGGCGACCAGGCGGACAAGTGCGGGGACATAACGGACATGCAGGGCAACAAGATAAGTTCGCACAAAGGGATCTCGAACTATACGCTCGGCCAGCGCCGGGGCGTGGGCTTTGCGGGCGGCAAGCCGCTCTACGTGGGCAGGATAGACGCCCGGACAAACACCATAGCGCTCGGCACAAGAGACGAGGTCAGCTCACGCATCATCAGTGCAAACTGTATTAACGTCCTTTTGCCGGATGAGCTTGCGCCGGCCGGGCGGCTGTTCGGCAAGATTCGCTCCTATGGCGACGCCAGGCCATGCAAAATTATCGGTGTGAGCCGAACGGAGATTACCGTTGAATTTGACGAGTCTCAATTCGCGCCGTGCCCCGGCCAGAGGCTTGTACTCTACGACGAGACTGACAATATCGTCGCCGGCGGAACAATATTTACACCTGCCAAATAAGTTCGGGTGACACACCTTTTGGGTTGCAATAGTCGCCGCAAAGTTCTAAAATTCCGCCTTCACAAGAAGGATATTGACAGCGAACAATAAATGAAGAAGAAAGATCGTAAAACAGGCTCGGTAATGGTTATTGGGGGGGGGATAGCCGGGATGCAGGCGTCGCTTGACCTGGCCGATTCGGGGTACAAGGTCTATCTGGTCGAGTCCGGGACCGCTATCGGCGGGCACATGGCGCAGCTCGACAAGACCTTCCCCACAAACGACTGCTCAATGTGCATCATATCGCCCCGGCTGGTTGAGGCCGGGACACACAGAAACATAGAGATAATCACCAATGCCGAATTAACGGAATTAGCGGGCCAGGCGGGCAATTTCAGTGCCAGGCTCGCCCTCAAGCCGCACTTCGTCGATCTTGAAAAATGCACCGGCTGCGGAGTCTGCGCGGAGAGCTGCCCCGTCGCCCTCCCGGATGAATACAATCAGCTTCTCAGCGAGAGGAGGGCTATATTCAAGGAATACCCGCAGGCCGTGCCCAATAAATTCGCTATAACCAGGCTCGGCGTCGCCCCCTGTTACGATAGCTGCCCCATACACGGCAATCCGAGCGGATATGTCGCGTTGACCGCCGCCGGCAAATACAAAGAAGCCTACGACTCGGCAACCCAAAAGAACCCTTTCCCATCAATATGCGGAAGAATATGCGAGCATCCATGTGAGCAGAGTTGCAATCGAGCCAATTTGGACAGCCCGGTTTCAATCGCCTACATAAAGCGGTTCCTTGCAGACTGGCACCACGAGCACGGCGAGAAGCTGACGCCCGAAGAAAAACAGGCTTCGATTGAAGAGAACGGCAAGAAGGTCGCGGTCATCGGCGCCGGGCCGGCGGGATTGTCGGCGGCCCTGGAACTGAGGAAAATGGGCTATTCCGTAACCGTCTTCGAGAAGCACGGGGTCCTCGGCGGAATGATGAGGATCGGCATACCCGAATACAGGCTGCCGACGGAGGTTATCGACAGGGACATTCAAAACATCCTCGATTACGGTATTGACGTCAAATTGAACAGCAATATCAAGAGCCAAAGTGACATTGAGGCGTTTTTCAACGGAGGTTTCGAGGCGGTCTTCCTGTCGGTCGGCTCCCACAAAAGCATTAGAATGGGTATCGAGGGTGAAGACTCTGAAAATGCCTCGAGCGGCATCGATTTTCTCCGCAATGTCAGGCTCGGCAAGAAGACTTCCGTCAAGGAAAACGTAATAGTCATCGGGGGCGGCAATGTCGCTATGGATTGTGCCCGCACATCGCTGCGGCTCGGCGCCAAAAAAGTCTCCCTCGTCTGCCTCGAAGCGCGCGACAAAATGCCCGCCTATCCGTGGGAGATCAACTGGGCCGAAGAAGAAGGCGTTGCCGTAAGAGCAGCAAAGGCAACAAAAAGGATTATCGTCGAGGACGGCAAATTCACCGCCCTGGAATTGTTGGATGTAAAAAAGATGGCATTTGTCGAGGGCAGGCTGGAGCTCGAAACGGTCCCCGGCACCGAAGAAGTCCTCGCGGGCGATGAATTGATAGTGGCCATCGGCCAAAAGCCGGACCTCGGCCTTTTGGGCGAGTGCGGAAAGATAAACCTGACAAAACGCGGCACGGTCGAAGTCGATGAAAAAACCGCTACGACCTCCTGGCAGGGCGTCTTCGTAGGCGGTGACGTGATTCGCGGCGCCGCCAGCGTGGTCCAGGCCACGGCCGACGGCCAGTTGGCCGCCAGGTCAATAGATGCCTACATCAGCGGCGAGAAATTTGAGCCCGAAGAAGACAATCAGCCGATCGTCGAAATCTCCGCCGAGGAGCTGAAAGAAAGAAAAGAAAAGATAATCCAACGGCAGGAAATGCCGACAATCGGCCTTGATAGACGGCGTTCCTTCGACGAGGTTGATCTGGGTTTCACCGAGGAGATGGCCAGGGCCGAAGCGGACAGGTGTTTGTTCTGTGCCGTGTGCTCTTCGTGTGGTTTGTGCGAAAAGGTCTGCGAGGCCGACGCGATTCTATACAACGATGTACCCAAGGAAAGGACGCTGGATGTCGGCGCGATGATTCTCGCGCCGGGTTTCGACCTGTACGACGCCGAGAGAAAGGGCGAGTACGGATACAGGCGGTTCCCCAACGTTGTCAGCGCAATGGACTACGAGAGGATCATGTGCGCATCGGGGCCTTTTGGCGGCCATATACAGAGACCTTCCGACGGGGCTGAGCCGAAGAAAATCGCCTTTATACAATGCGTCGGCTCGCGAGATCAGGACAACCCGTACTGCTCTTCGGTCTGCTGTATGTACGCGACCAAGCAGGCGATCATAACCGCCGAGCACATACCCGATGTCGAATGCAAGGTGTTCGTGATGGACGTCAGGGCATTCGGCAAAGGGTTCGACGAATACTACGAAAGGGCAAAAGACAAATACGGCATTCAGTACATCTACACCAGACCCTCGGCAGTCAGGCAGGATTTCACGACCGGCAGCCTTTCGCTCGAATTCACCGAGGACGGCAAGGACTGGGTTGAAGAAGAGTTCGACATGGTCGTATTGGCCAGTGGTCTCTGCGCAAAGGCCGGCGCGGCGAAACTCGCCGATCTCTGCCAAATCGAGCTAAACCAATACAACTTCGCGCAGTCGGCCAGGTTTACGCCGACCGCTTCGTCGAGAGAGGGAATCTATCTCGCCGGGTCGTTCGAGGGCCCCAAGGACATTCCCGAGAGCGTCACGCAGGCCAGCGGCGCCGCAGCGCTTGCCATGGAGCTATTGGCGGATGTCAGAGGCACACAGATCACGCCTGAGACTTTCCCGCCGGAGAAAGACATCTCGAAGGCAGAGACGCGAGTAGGCGTCTTTGTGTGTCACTGCGGCTCGAATATCGGCGGCTTTATCGATTGCGAGAGGGTCGCAAAGTATGCAGAGAATCTCAAGAACGTGGTGTTCTCGACCGACCTGATGTACACCTGCTCGCCCGACGGACTTCTGACCATAAAAGACAAGATTCAAGAGCACGACATAAACAGGGTAGTCGTGGCATCCTGTACCCCGAGGACACACGGGCCATTGTTCCAGAAAGCGATCAAGCAGCGCGGCCTGAACCCCTATCTGTTCGAGATGGCGAACATTCGCGACCAGTGCACGTGGGTCCATGCACGACTCGGCGAGGCCACCGAGGGAAAAGCGATAGACCTGGTGAGAATGGCGGTCGGACGGGCGAGGCTCATCGAGCCGTTGAGCACCACTGCTTACGTTCCCAAAAGAGACGCACTTGTTGTCGGCGGCGGAGTGGCCGGGATCACCGCCGCACTTTCGATAGCAAACCAGGGATTTGGCGTGCATTTAGTCGAGAAATCCGAGAAGCTCGGGGGCAATTTGCCCAGGGTCAAGAACACGGTCGAGGGATTCAAGCCGCCCGAATTGCTCAAAGACCTGGAAGCACAGATTGCCGGGAACGAGAGGGTAACTGTCTATAAGAACTCCACCGTAAAGGACTGCACAGGCTTTGTCGGCAATTTCAAGAGCATTATCGACAACAACGGAAGCGATACGGAAATTGAGTATGGGGCGGGAATAATAGCTGTCGGCGCGCACGAATCCAAACACGAAGAATACCTCTACGGCCAAAACGACAAAGTGCACACGCAATTGGAGCTTGAAGAGCTGCTCGAAAACGACCCGGATTTTGCCAAGGGTCTTGACGAAGTTGTTATGATTCAGTGCGTCGGTTCCCGAGAGCCGGAGAACCAGGTGTGCAGCCGGGTCTGCTGCACCGAAGCGATCAAGAACGCCATAGCGATAAAACGCGCCAATCCCAAGGCGAATATTGCGATACTCTATAGGGATATCCGCACCTACGGATTCAAGGAACAATACTACAACCAGGCACGAGAGCTTGGCGTGCTGTTCTTCAGGTACGACCTGGACGGCAAACCTGTTGTCTCTCAGGATAGCGCAGGAGAGCTTGAGGTCCGTGTGCGCGACCTAAACTCCTTGCTGGAGATGAGCTTCAGCCCCAATGCCCTTGCATTAAGCGCGGCGATGGCGCCTGCGCCGGACAATGAAGAAGTCGGGACGGTTTTCAAGGTCCCCATTACGCTCGAAGGGTCTTTCCTCGAAGCACACATGAAGCTAAGGCCCGTTGATTTTGCGTCCGACGGTCTGTTCCTGTGCGGGACGTGCCACAGCCCGAAGTTCATCGACGAGAGTGTCGCCCAAGCCCAGGCGGTTGCCGCAAGGGCGGCGCGGATTCTATCGGCAGAGGTTCTGGAAGTAAGCGGCGTTGTCTCGGTGGTGGACTCCGACAAGTGCGCAGCGTGCCTGACGTGCGTGCGGACCTGTCCGTATAACGTGCCGCAGATAAACGCCGAAGGCGTTGCCGAGATTGAAGTCGCTATGTGTCACGGCTGCGGCATCTGCGCATCCGAATGCCCGGCAAAGGCGATTCAACTGATGCACTATAAAGATGCGCAGGTCATTGCCAAGACCAAAGCGCTTCTCGATGAGGCCGGCGAGCTGGTGACAAATGAGTGAGTTCGAACCTAAAATAGTGGCATATTGCTGCAACTTCTGTGCGTTCGCGGCTGCGGACCTGGCCGGGGCGATGCGCATTCAGTACCCCCCGAACGTCAGGATTATCCTGCTGCCCTGCACCGGCAAGGTCGATGCTATCCACCTTATGAAGGCCTTTGAAGACGGCGCCGACGGCGTATTCGTTGCGGGGTGCATAGAGGGCGAATGCCACTTCATGGAAGGCAACCTGCGCGCCAAAAAGAAAGTGGCATACGTAAAGAGGCTTCTCGAGGAGGTCGGGACAAACCCGCAAAGAGTCGAAATGTTCAATCTTTCATCCGCGATGGGCGGGCGGTTTGCCGAGATCGTAGAGGAGATGACCCGGAAAATCAAAGAGATCGGACCTGTCGGCGAAGACGGACCCCTTGTAGGCGGGCAGAAGGAGCCGGAAAAAGTATGAAAGTCGTCAAGCAAAAAGACGTAAAACTCGACGGCAGTTTCGCCGAAGAAATCGCCAAACGCAGCGGCGAGAATGTCTTTCTCTGCTACCAGTGCAGAAAGTGCGCCTCCGGATGTCCAAACCGTATGTTTATGGACAGCACCCCGACCGAGCTGATGCGATACGCGCAGCTCGGAATGGTCGATGAGGCAATGAAAAAGAACACTATCTGGTACTGCCTGTCCTGCCAGACCTGCTCGACGAGGTGTCCGCAGGATATAGATATCGCTCATGTCATCGACACTATGAGAATTATAGGCCAGGAGAAAAGGATAAAGGCCGATGACAATAAGCTGCCGCTGTTCAACCGGCTTTGGATGACGATGATCAAGTATATGGGAAGGGCCTACGAAGCTGGCCTTGTCGCCGCGCTGAATCTTTTCACCGGACATCCCTTCAAAGATATGGCCTTGGGCATGAAAATGATAAGAAAAGGCAAGCTGAAGCTGTTTCCCTCTATTAAGAAACCCTTTGCAACGATGAAAATGTTTTCAAGGGCTAAGAGGCTAAAGAAATGAAGTTGGCATACTATCCAGGCTGTTCGCTGCATTCGACCGCTATCGAGTACGACATTTCGACGAGGAAGGTCTGCGAGGCGCTGGGAGTCGAGCTCGTGGAGGTCAAGGACTGGATTTGCTGCGGCTCGTCCCCGGCGCACCAGCGCGATGAGTTGATGTCCGTCGCTTTACCGGCCAAGAACCTCGCCCTGGTCCGCCAAACCGACGACTTGAAAGAGGTATGTGCGCCCTGTGCATCCTGCTATTCAAGACTGAAATTTGCCCAGGAGCGAATGAAAGATGATGACCTCAGGAAAAACGTCGAACAAATCATCGACTCGGAATATCCCGAAGACATCAGGGTCCTGCACATGCTCGACGTGATCGTCGAAAAGGTGGGAGCCAACGCCGTCAAGGAAAAGGTCGTCAAAGACCTTGCCGGCTTGAAAGTAGCCTGCTACTACGGCTGTCTTATAACGAGGCCCCCGAGCATAACCGGAAAGCAGCAATTCGAGAATCCGACGCAGATGGAATCTGTTATGGAAGCCCTCGGCGCCGAGGCCGTTGACTGGAATATGAAGACCTTCTGCTGCGGGGCCGCATTTGCATTGACGCAGGCCCACGTGGTCCTTGAGCTGACCAGGAAAATCCTTGCCGATGCCGAGGCGGTCGGGGCAGATGTTATCTCAGTTGGCTGTCCCCTCTGCCATGCCAACCTCGACGGCAGGCAGGTGCAAATTAACAGCAAGTTCAATACGAATTTCCACATTCCCATATTCTATTTTACCGAGCTTATGGGCCTGGCCCTGGGAATCGAAGCGAAAGAGCTGGGCGTCTTCAAACATCTTACAGAGGTTGAAGATTTTCTCAAAGAAAGGGTACTGATATGATCGTCGCTGACAGAAAGCCCCTCGAAGAGATACTCAATTCAATAAAAGATTACAAAAAGATAATGCTGGCCGGCTGTGGCGGCTGCGTCACTATATGCTTTTCCGGCGGCGCCAAAGCAGTCGAGCTCCTCGCCTCCCAGATAAAGATGGCCAGGAAAAAGCAGGGCCGGGATATAGAGATAGTAGAATCCACACCCGAGAGGCAGTGCGAATACGAATTCATCGACGAGCTAAAGGGCGAGATCGAGTCGGTCGAGGCGGTGCTGTCCATAGCCTGCGGCGTGGGGGTCCAGGCAATGAACGAGAGACATCCTGATACGATAACGATTCCCGGCCTCAATACCAAGTTTATGGGTTATCCCATCGAGCACGCGCTATGGGATGAAAGATGCGCCGGCTGCGGAGACTGCGTGCTCGAATGGACCGGCGGAATATGTCCTATCGCCCGATGTGCCAAGAAGCTGCTCAACGGGCCCTGCGGCGGCTCGAGCGACGGCAAGTGCGAGGTCGATAAGGACACCGACTGCGCGTGGCAGTTGATTTACGACCGGCTCAAAAAGTTGGGCAAGCTCGATAATCTCAAGGTGATTAGAGGACCCAAAGACTGGCGCACCAGCACCAACGCGGGACAGCGAAAAAGCAAGTTCGAAGAGGCGATGCTATGAAATCAGACAGCAGACTCGAAAAAGTCCTCACAGCAGGGAAGTTCGCGGTGACCGCCGAGCTCGGACCGCCCCAGAACGCCAACCCTGACGCGATCAAAAAGAAAGCACAGCATTGCCTCGGAAATGTCGAGGGCGCCAACATCACCGACAACCAGACTGCCATAGTGAGAATGTCGAGTATAGCCGCCGCTGCCATCGCAATATCCTGCGGCGTTGAGCCGGTTGTCCAAATGGTCTGCAGAGACAGAAACAGAATCGCAATGCAAAGCGACATCCTCGGAGCCGCGGCCCTCGGCGTTAAGAATCTTCTTTGCCTCTCCGGCGACCACCAGAAATTCGGAAACCACCCCGAAGCGGCAAACGTCTTCGACATCGATTCGGTGCAGTTGATAGCAATGGTAAAGGCGATGAGGGACGACAAACAGTTCCTTTCGGGCGACCCGATAAAGGAGCACGAGCCGAGGCTGTTCATAGGCGCCGTTGAGAACCCCTTTGCCGACCCCTTTGAATTCAGGGTCATGCGTCTTGCCAAGAAGATTGCAGCAGGCGCCGACTTCATTCAGACCCAGTGCGTCTTTGACGTGGACAAATTCGCCCGATGGATGGAGCTCGTTGTTGCCGAAGGCCTGCACGAAAAGGTGTATATCCTCGCCGGCCTGACTCCGGTCCGCTCGCACAGGGCGCTTCAATATATGAAGAACGAAGTGGCCGGTATGAGCATACCCGATGAGCTTATCAAAAGGATGGAGGCCGCAGGTGACAAGGAAGAAAGGAAAGAAGAGGGTATAAAGATGTGTCTCGAGATGATAGAGCAGGTCAAGAAGATCAAAGGCGTGGCCGGGATTCATCTTATGCCGATTGGCTGGGAGAGTATCACGCCGGTGATTCTCGAGCGCGCAGGCCTGCTGCCGCGCCCGCAAGTGTAAATCCGAACGGCTCGTGGTCGGCCCCGCCCAGCCGGAAAGATCAAAGCCCCCCCAGCTTTGCTGGCGAGTGGTGTGAAGTTTGTTTCCGGCGGTCTGTAAGCTCCTTTTTAGGCTCATCTTATGAGTTCCTGTTTTGGGTGAGGATTTTAGTGTTCGATACGGGAACGGGATTGGGTTTGTATATCGTATCGCGTATCGCGTATCGCGTATTGCGTATGTCGTATGTCGTATTTCGTCCCTTCGACTTCGCTCAGGGCAAGATTGCGTATCGTGGGGGTGGGTAATTGGGAGGAATGGGGGGGTTTGGGGAGGGGAAATTGGGTTTGAATTGGGTTTGTTTTGGGTTTGTTTTCCCGGGGCCCGGAGGGGTGGTTTATT
>JAGMDR010000396.1 GCA_023128595.1 Planctomycetota bacterium
GCGCAATGGTTGCCCAGTTGATTGGCGTGGTTGTCAAAGCCGCCGATTCCGCCGCCGCCAAGCTCGGTGAAGAATATCCGGATGCCGATATCGGCCCGAATTAGCTGGGCCACCGTTCGGAGAGTTCCGGCGAGCGTAAATGGCGGGTATTCGGCAGTGTTGGCCGTCGTTTGTGCGGCTGCTTCGATTCTCCGGCTGTTGGCGCTGGCGTTTGCCGCACAATGCCGGAGGAAATCCAACAGCGGGTTGTCGCGGCCGGCACGGGGCATTTCAGCGGCACGTCTCTTTTGAGATTGGTCGTCCTGGCGGCCGGGGAATTGTGCGGTAATGAGGTCGCCAGTCGAGCGGATCGACGGGACGATGACATTTCTTGCGTTCAGTCCGAAAGGTCGGGCGATCGGCCCGACAAATACGGCGGGTGTGTTTGTTCTATTCGGGCGCCAGGTGCTGTCGATTGCCCTGCCCAGCCAGCCGGTCTGGCGGTCGGGGTGGTCGGGATCGGCGGTGTGCCAGATCTGCATTGCGCGTTCGTGAGAGCGGTCCGAGTTCGGATAGCCGACGCCGTGGACGATACTGAGGCGGCCGGCCTTGTACAGGCGCATAAACGCTCCCATCCGCGGATGAAAGCCTATCAGCGAGTCGATCTTGTGCAACTGTTTGGCCGGCAGACGCAGTGTCGTGCGGTTTCGGGCGTATTCATCGTCGGCGTACGGAACGACGGTGTTTAGACCGTCGTTGCCGCCGGAGAGCTGAACGACCACAAGAACTGTGTCGCGGCTGTCACGGCGAGGCGCAGCGGCCATCAGTGAGCTGATGAAGAAATCCGGTGCGGCCGAGGCGAACGATAACAGCGCCGGGGCGCCCAAAGTGCCCTTCAAAAAATCGCGTCGTGTAGAGGACATAGCGTTTTCTCCCAAATCTAAGCCAGGTGAAACTCAGGAAGCGTTATTATTGCATGGGCGGAACGGCGCACGATCTCTTGGTCGCTGCCACCGACAAGGCCATTTTGCGCCCGGGCCGTTTTGAGCAAGGTGTCATAGACTTTAGGATCGAGGTCGGTTTGCAGGAACAGGTCGAGCAGGAGCTTCATAGCGGATTCGGGCGTCGAGGAGCCGTGCTTTTTGGCGAGAGGCCACGGATTGAGTTTGTTGGCGTAGGGACCCGAGCTGCTGAGTAATGCCAGGGCCAGGTTGTGGCGTCCGGTCAGTGTGGCGCTATTGATCCAATGGCGTCCGCCGGTCCAGCCGTTTTCCGTAGGCGGATGGTAGAGATTCTGGCCGAGGTTGGCCAGATCCCGGGCAAGCTGCGTTGTGGAGACGACGCCTTCAAGCCCTTTGATGATGCCCAGGGCGAACTCCACGGGGCATTTGATGCGCCGGCGGTATGCCAACGGGGAGAAGAACAGGTTGGACCGGAGCATCGTCTCGATGAGTTTTAGTATATCGTAGTCTCTTGCGAAGGATTCGGCGAGCGGCGTGATCAGCCTCGTAGTGGGCTGCTCTGTTTCGCAAATCAGCCAGCGGTACAGCTTGCGGACGAGCGTACGCGCAGTGGCGGGCTGTTCGAGCACGATCCGCACGACATCGTTGCCCGTGAAGCTGCCTTTTTGACCGAGGATCTGCTTGACGCCGGCATCGTGCTCGCGCGGGATATAGCGAAGGCGGCCCCTGAGCACAAACCAGCCGGTAAAGGCCCTGGCGGCTTCGCGGACGTCCTTTTTTGTGTAGCGGCCGGGACCGAGGGTGAAGGTTTCCATAAGCGTTCGGGCGAAGCTCTCGTTGGGGAGTGCTTTGCGGCTGGCATCAGCTCCGAGCCAGAGCAGCATCGCAGGGTCACGCCGAATGCCTTCGAGCATAGACCTAAACGACTTGAGGGCTTGGCTTCGTAGAAGCTGGATGTTCCGTTGCATCAGGCGGGCGTTCTTGACCTTCGCAGCGTTAGTGGCAAAATGGCTGTGCCAGAACAGCGTCATCTTCTCCATCAACGGATGCGGGGTCTGAATAATTCGCCGGAGCCACCAGGCACGCAAGGCGTCAACGGCGGCGGCCGAGGTTTCATACTCATCGTACTTGCGGTTGAATGCTGCGGTGTCGGCCTTGGGCCTAAGCAGCTTGCCGACGGCCGGCTGCGGCCCGTCAGAGAGCGTTTGCTGCAAACGGCCCCAGGTGGCGCCGAAAGCCGCGCGTCGGTGCAGATGGGCGGCCCGGGCAAGATTCCAGGGCCTGGAGGCGTCCGGTTGGTATGCGGCCCAGGCCCAGCGGGGATCACTCAACTTCTCAGCGACTGCCGGGTCAGCTTGTTCCGACTGACCTGGGCCTGGTGGTCTGTCGATTTGCACGGCCATGAGCGATTCCTTTTCGTTCTGCCTGCCAATGCGCAACAGGCCTCGCGCCTGTGGCGTCGCGCGGGCACATATTTACGGTTAGTGTAAGTTGAGCTTGATCTCCAGGCGTGCCTTGGTCAGGCCCCGGTGCGTGCCGATGCTTAACCTGGCGCGCTCGAGGCACTTGACCAGGCCAATGAGCATATCGATCCCGCTTTCAGCATCTTCTTGCGTGCTGCCTTTTTTGATCATGTCCCCGCGAACGAGCGTCTGATGGTTGGTTTGCAGGATCGAGGCCAACTGGCCTCCATCCACTTCGACCATGCTATGGGTTTTGGCAAGCGGTTTGACCGGGCGTTCCATCTCTCGGTTCAGGGCATCGATGAGGTCCTGGGCCAAGCCATCGGTAGAGCTGAGGATCAGGTAGTCGCCGGGCGTCGCCAGGGCAGGGCGGAAATTAAATCTCTGGTCCAGTTTTGTTTTGTCCTCTATGTCCACGATGGAGAAGTAGGCCACGGTAAACTTGGTATCATTATGAATGGGCCGGTCGATGATCAGGCCGGGCATCGCCTGCTGCCCGCGGGTGAAGTTTATAAGGCCCACCGCCTTTTGCCACGCCTCCTCGACTACTATATCGAACTGCTCTGCGTTGCGAAGCCGGAAGATTACGGCAAAGGCCGGCAGTTTAGTCTGCGGTGTGCCGATTGCGGGGTCGTACTTCTGCTCGGCCGCCACCAGCCGGACTTCGGGCCTGGTCTCGGCCAGCACCTCGGTAGTCAGGTCGCGCCCGCTGAAGAAAATGCCCATCATGTTCTCGAAGAAGATCAGTCCTGACGTGCGTTCGGGGAAGAGGTCGTCCTTCGCTGCATAGAACTGATGCAAATCACGATACAAACTCATCGCTGCGATACGACGCGGCACAGACAAGTTCGGAAAAACACCATCACCAGGTTTTTTTGGCAGGGCAAAGGCCGCGGGACTTGCCGGCCCTACCGTTTTGCCGTCCGCGGACGCCCGGAGAATCAGTGTGCCGTCCTCAAGGTGCAGTGCCAATGCGAGCCGGCTCGAATCTCGCAGCGATTCGATGATTCCAGCGAAGATTAGTGCCGCCAGCGGATTCTTGGGCTGCTCTTCGAAAAGCCGGGCGATTCCCGGAATTTGCATCAGGGGCTTGAGGTTGGCAAATGCCGTGGCGACGGCATCGGGCCCGGCTTCCTGCTTCGCAGCCTGATAGGCGGGATTCGATGCCATGGTTTCGTTCTTGGCCTTGTCGCGAAGCTCCAGGACGGCTTTGAGACCTTCCGGACGATTGGCGATGACGAGCCGCTTGCCGATGATGGCATGCGCTTCTTTTCCATCGAACGTCCATGCGGTGATATCCTTGTACTGTGTGGACGCCACGCTATCCGGCTGACCTTTCTTCTCGGCCTCGGAACGGGCAATACTGAGGAATATCTCGTGAAGCCGTTGCAGCATTTGCTCATCCTCAGCGTCCACGATCAATAGCACAATGTCCTGAGGACACACGGCCAAGGTGATACCGCCGCCGGTTAGTTTCGCCAGGCCCGTCCGCCAATCCGTTTCCAGCGTGGCCTCCAGGAACCTGATCAGATTGAGGAGCTCCTCGAACTTAGGCGTCGAGACCTGCCTCTGGTATATCGGCGAGGCGGTGATTGCTGTGGTGGCTTTCTTGCCGGTAAGCAGGTCGAGCAATGCCTTCGGGCGGGACAGCTCCAGGGAGATCACCGCATCTTTTGGGATCCACTGTGCTGCCGGGGGCAGGGCTTGTGCGGCCATCGTGGTCGGCAGCGCAAATGCGGCCAACAGCAGGATCGCTGCAAGTTTCTCCGACACGACGCTTGTGCGGGGTCTGTTATTGCAGAACATTTATATCTCCTGATTAACGCAACATAAGAAGACCAGACGGCAAAGCCGATCGGACATCAGCAGCTAAGCGTTGATGTGCCGGTCGATTGCCGTCTTACTACACCTTTATACGCTTATGTGGCGTAAAAGGTTACAGTCTCAACGGCAGGAACGTTTTGTTCCCGGTTATCACAACGTCTCACAAATCGCGCCGATGAAAGCACAGCACCGCCAGGATTACCGCCGCGACGGTCGGCAGGCCGTATCCCAGAGTTACGCGGAACAGCGAGAAATCTTTGAACTCGTCGCTTTCGAAGAAATCGGGATTGGTCGCCTTTGGCTCTGGCTTTGTGCCGGAAAGAACGCTCAAAAAGTGTGAAAACTGATTGGTGAACGTGCTGATATCCTCCTTATCGGTGTTGGTCTCTGATTTTTCTTCGACCTCTTGCCAGGGCTGGCGAAGTTGTGTGGGCAGGGCCTGGCACAAGCTGATGGGCGAAAACTCCTCCAGGGAAAAGACGCTCAGAATAAGGCTGATGGGGTACCAGACGAAGATGAGCACGACCACGGCCAAGAGTGGCTTTCGCAGTAGTGTTCCCATGAGGAATCCGAGCGAGACGAGAAAAGTGAGCACCAGTCCTACCAAGGCCAGGGAGCTGACGATTCCGTAAACGGTTACCGTATCGTCCGGTACCGAGCGTTTGGCCAGGGTGACCACCGTGATCGCCGGGACTATCACCACGAGATATACGGCCCAGACAAGCACGACTCGAGCCGACCAGGCGGCCAGCAAGTACTCGCAGCGGCCCACCGGGCGGCTGAGTATCCCGTCGGCCAGCGCTTCTGCCCGTGAGCCCGATACCGGGCTGACTCCGAGAACAACGACCACAAAAAACCAGGGAAACACGAGATATGGAAACAAGAGCCACGCAATCAGCGGCGCATCTTGAAATAGAGCCCAGTTCGAGATGGCCAGGACAAAGGTCAATATTGCCGTGGCCGCCAGCCAGAGCCGGACCAGGCGGCTTGCCCACAACGACCTTAGATCATGCTGTAGAATCGCCAGGTAAGGCATCATCCGTGTGCCGAGCTTCGAGCTTTTAGCGGTCGAATCCATGGGCTTCGTCCTCTTGCAACAATTGGAGATAAGCATTTTCGGTTGCGTTCCGGCTGGAGTAGATCGCGTGGAGCGAGAGATTACCGTCGTCGATAATTTTCAGGACCTCGGCCAGCGCGCCGGAGCGGCTGTGATCGTCGGCAATCCGCACGAGCAAGGTCTGGCCGGTGCCGAGGTGTGCGTCGATGCCCTCGATGTTGGCGATGTCGCCGGCCAGATGCCGGATGCCATCGGCGTCGCCATCCAGCTCAAGAGTGAAGTCGTCGCGGCGCAGACGGCGCTTCATATCCTGCATTGTGCCGGCAAAGATCATGCGGCCCTCATGCATCACGCCTAAGTGATCGCAGATCTGATCAATGTCGGTT
The DNA here is from genome assembly GCA_023128595.1 of Planctomycetota bacterium. Classification (GTDB taxonomy): domain Bacteria; phylum Planctomycetota; class Phycisphaerae; order Sedimentisphaerales; family Anaerobacaceae; genus DAOVRL01. The sequence goes on from JAGMDR010000396.1 coordinate 5,672, forward strand.
AGGATGTGGGTGGCTACGACGACGGTCTTTGTTTTTCCCAGCTCCCGGATGAGATCGAGCGTGAATCGGCGGGCCGATGGGTCCAGGCCCGCGGTGGGCTCGTCCCAGAGCAGCAGAGGCGGATCCGCGACGAGGGAGGCTGCGATTCCCAGCCGAGTGCACATGCCGGTGGAAAAGGTCTGGATGCGCTGGTCAGTGGCCCCGAGCAGGCCCACGGCGCGAAGCAAGGCGGATATCCGCGGCTTGCGAGTCTGGTGCGGCAGCCGGGAGAGCTTGCCGAGCAGGTCGAGGTATTCGATGGGCCGCAGGTTGCCCGGCAAGTTCGGATTTGTGGGAAGATAGCCAATCTGAGAACGGACGGCAACGGCGTTGGGTCCGCATGATTTGCCGAAGACTTCCGCGCGCCCGGCAGTGGGGCGCTGCAGCCCCAGGAGCAGCCGCAACGTGGTTGTCTTGCCCGCACCATTGGGGCCGAGCAGTCCGAAGACAGAACCCCGCGGCACTTCCAGATTCATGTCGTTTACCGCGATGAGCCGCTCACTGTAAATCTTCGTCAGGTGCTCGGTACGAATCGCCAACTCCATCCTATGTTCCTCACCTGCGCTTGGCCGCATAGGCAAGCGACTTCTTTTGCCTGTCAGTCATAACCGGTATTCTTGCATTTATGAGCGGTTCCAAACAGACTCGCTCTGCATACGACCATTGTAAGGGTTTATTCGCCATGATCAAGCAATTCCTGATAAGAGTTTTTCGGGATGTCTGCTGCTATCCCACTCGGTCACCAACAAGCATCGCGTATCGAATATGCTTGCAAACAGCGTTCTTTGTGGCATAATCATTTCGTAGAGATTTCGTATTTTCTGTGCCACCGAGATTTGCAGGAAATGCTACAAGGAGCTGCCGAGTAGCTGATTCGTATGCCTATGAGCATAGACCGAGGATTCAAGAAGAAGTTCAGACGTGCGGCAATGTGGGGCGCAATGGCGCTTATCGTGCTGCTGTTTTTTTTGTCCGTCTATGGGGCGTTTCTCGGCCCGCAGCGCGCCAAGGAGCTCTTTAACAGCGTCCCGTTGACTGTCTATTGGGTGGCGTTTGCCGTGCTGCTAACAGTCGGCATTGCGCTGTTTCGGCGGCTGCTTCGTGTGCCCGCTCTCCTGCTCGTGCACACCGGCTGTATCTTCATCCTGGCCGGGGCAATCTGGGGATCCGAAGCCGGACACAAGCTCCGGAAAAAGCACTTTGGAATCGACAAAATTCCAACAGGCCAAATGCAAATCTATGAGGGCTACTCGGACAATCGTGTCATTTTGGAAGACAACCGGATAAGGGAGCTGCCCTTCTACATAAGGCTCAAAGACTTCCGAATTGAATATTACAAGCCGGGGCGCCTTTACATTGAAGCCGAGCGGGGCGAGCGCTGGATGTTCCCTGTTGAAATCGGTACTGAATTCTCATTAGGCCTGGACTTCGGCACGGTAAAAATCATCAGGGTGTTCGAGAATTTCCAGATAGCAATTGACGGCGAAAGCAGAACTGTGACTGACGAGCCGGGACCCGGGTCGAACCCGGCGCTTGAGGTCCGGATCGAATCCCCTGACGGTCAGGCAGCCACAAGGTACGCCTTTGAGCGCTCCCTGGGCCATATCGGTCGCGACGACGAGCTTCTTCTGAGCTATGAAAGAGTCATCAGCGACTATGTAAGCGAGCTGCAGGTGATTCGCGACGGCGAGGTCGTCGCCGAGAAGGACATTGAGGTCAATCATCCCCTGCACTTTGGCGGATACCATTTTTACCAGCATTCCTACGATGCCCGGGCCGGCCAATATACCGTCCTGATGGTGGCTTCAGACACGGGGCTTGCTTCGGTCTATGCCGGGTACCTGATGCTGTGCGTCGGCGTCTTCTGGCATCTGTGGCTAAGGAAACTATCGAAGCGGCTAAACCGGTTTACCATAACAGGGTCAAACAGCGAATAAATGGAAATCAAGTACACAATCCAGGGCTTACTGATTTACATTACCATTGCGGCTTATCTGCTTGCGCTGCTTGCGAGCCTGGTGCGCCGACCAGGGACGGGGCATGCGCTGTATGTGCTGGGCTTTGTCATGGCGGTCGTTTCCTTTGGCTATCGCTGGTATCACGTTCGGCATGTGCCTATGCAGAATCTCTTCGAGGTGTTCCTCTGCTTAGGTGTGATTTGCTATCCGGTTTCCCGGTTGTGCCGGCGCATTCTACGGGTACGGGCCTACGGTGCTGATATGCTTATAGGCGCGGTGGTGCTTGTTCCTGCCGGTTTTATCTTCAACGCCGATCCGCAGAAGCTTCCGCCCGCCCTGCAAAGCTGGCTCTTTATCCCGCACGTCGCGGTCTATATGGTCTCGTACGTCTTTATGGCCAAAGCCGCCTTCTTCGGGGTTTGGCAGCTCGCCGGGAAGACTCGCGGCCCCGATGACAATCTTCTGCCGCCTGAAGAGGCGACCTACCGAATGGTTTGTGTTGGTTTTCCCCTGCTGACGCTCGGGCTTGTCCTCGGAAGCGTCTGGGGCAAGCTCGCCTGGGGTGATTACTGGGGCTGGGACCCGAAAGAGCTCTGGTCGCTCGCCTCGTGGCTGGTTTACGTCGGATACCTGCATTTTCGCTATATGTTCGGAAAGAGGCATCCTCGTATCAACAGCATCTGGGCAATTGCAGGCATAGTGGTTATTGTGGTAACTCTGCTCTGGGTGAATCTCTCCCGGCTTTTCGCAGGCCTGCACAGCTACGGCACCTAACCATAATGCGCTTGTTTTGTAAGGCGGATAATTCAGAGAAATGCCCCGCCGCCGGCCCATTTGCTGGATATGGTTTGGTCTGGTAACGTTTGCGGTATATGCAGGTCTGAAAAGGGGCTCGTCTCGGCTGAGAAAAATTAATTTTGTCGTGTGAATTTTCTTTACATAAAGTTCTTGATTTGTTATAATACGAGTGTACTATGATATGGATTGTGGGCTGGGGTTATTTCCTCTCCTCTCTCCCTCCGCGCCTCAGCCCACATCTTTTTTTGTGCTTGGGCAGCCGGGCGCTATGTTGAGGGCATCTTCTTGTCGCAATCCTTATTCAGCAGAGTGGCGACCTCGCCTTCGTGCCTGGTTTGCGTAGTGCTCAGTCGCACAACATCTGAGGAATCGTCTTGGGGGCCGTGGCAATCTCGTGTAGCCGTATGGCAGGACGATAACCGTCTTTGCACGGCGCAGAAGTTTGCCGAGCGGTTCTCTGGGATGGGGGTCTTGAGGCA
>JAGMDR010000397.1 GCA_023128595.1 Planctomycetota bacterium
GCCTGATTGGCGGGCGCATCACAATAAGATCGAATGGGAAAGGAAAGGAATATGGGTAGTCAAATGAAAAGCGAATTTTACGAAGGACGCGGGCAAGGGCTGAATCGGCGGAGTTTTCTCAAGAAGGCCGGCCTTGCGACGGCGTCGGCGAACGTATTGGCGATATTACCGGGTTGTGCGTTTGCGGGGCGAAGGTCAAGAGCGGCAAGGCAGCGGCCGAACGTAGTCCTGGTAATAACTGACGACCAGGGTTACGGCGATCTTCGCTGTCACGGCAACGAGGTGATTGTGACGCCTAATCTGGATAAGCTGCACTCTCAGAGCGTTCGGCTGACGGATTTTCACGTTGATCCGACGTGTTCGCCGACGCGTTCGGCGCTGATGACGGGGCACTACTCGACCCGGACGGGCGTGTGGCATACGATTATGGGGCGGTCGCTGTTGGGCAAGGATGAAACGACTGTGGCCGATGTCTTCTCTGCGAGCGGTTACAGCACCGCAGTCTTCGGCAAGTGGCACCTGGGCGACAATTATCCGTATCGGCCGCAGGACCGGGGTTTCGGCGAGGTGCTAATCCACGGTGGAGGTGGGGTCGGGCAGGGGCCCGATTACTGGGGCAACGACTACTTCGACGATACGTACTTCCACAACTCCAAGGAGGAGAAGTTCGAGGGCTATTGCACCGATATTTGGTTCGATGGGGCGTTGAAGTTCATCGAGGCCAACAAGGACCGGCCGTTCTTTTGCTATGTGCCGACCAACGCTCCGCACGGGCCGTATAATGTGGCCGACAAATACAGCAAGCCGTACAGGGATAAGGGCGTAAATCCCAACCAGGCCGCTTTCTACGGGATGGTTACGAATATCGATGAGAATATGGGTCGGCTGATGCGCAGACTCAAAGAGATGGGGCTGGAGGAGAATACGATTCTGATCTTTATGACCGACAACGGGACATCGGGCGGTGACGCCGGGGGGATGCGGGGTAAAAAGGGCTCGGAGTACGAGGGCGGCCACCGTGTGCCGTTCTTTGTCCGCTGGCCCGGCGGCGGGCTGAAAGGGCCCGGCGATATTGACCGGCTTTCGGCACACGTTGACGTGCTGCCGACGCTGATAGAGCTATGCGGACTCAAAAGGCCGCGGGGCGTAAAGTTCGACGGCGCCAGTCTCGCTCCGCTGCTCGAGGGTAAGGCGAAGCGCTGGCCGGACCGTACGCTATTGGTCCACTCCCAGCGGATCGAGCACCCCCAGAAGTGGCGCAAGAGCGCGGTTATGACGCAGCGGTGGCGGCTGGTAAACGGCAAGGAGCTTTACGACATTCAGGCCGACCCGGCTCAGAAGAAGAATATCGCCGATGCGAACCCCAAGGTCGTTGACAAACTGCGCCGGTCTTATGAACAGTGGTGGACCGACCTTTCGACGGAGTTCGAGAAGTATTGCGAGATCATCATCGGTTCGGACAAACAGAATCCCACGCGGCTGATGTCGCACGACTGGCACGGGGCGAATCCTGCGTGGAGCCAGGGGTCGGTTCGCGGCGGCAGCAAGGCGAACGGCTTCTGGGCGATTGAGGTCGAGCGCAACGGCGAGTATGAGATTGCCCTGCGGCGATGGCCCATCGAAGTGGATAAGCCCATCAACGCGACTATCGCCGGCGGCAAGGCCATCACCGCCATCAAGGCCAGGCTTACAATTGCTGATGTTGACCAAACCAGGCCGGTTGCCAGGGATGCGAAGGAAGTGAAGTTCCGGATGAAGCTCAAGACGGGCAAAACGAGATTGCAAACATGGTTTATCGACGACAAAGGTGATTCTCGCGGGGCCTATTATGCCTACGTGAGGCGGTTGTAGTACTCTGTCAAGATTGAAACTGTGGATGTCATTGCGAGGACTGAAAGGCTGAAGCGATCTCTGGAGTTCGAGCGGTTTGAGATTGCCGCGGCGCCCAAGGGGCCTCCTAAGAAAATAGCCGGCTCTTGCAGTCTGAGGATTGATCCCCGCCAAAGACATGCGGGGACAAGGATTGCCGCAGTCGCTGCGCTGCCTGGCAATGACATAATTGGTCTTGACTAATCTCGGTCGTTTTGTTAGACTGAAGAGGTAGAAAAGGAGAATGTGGTGATGGGTAAGGCCGGTCGAAAGAAGAAACGTGATGCGGATGTGCTTCGTGCAGAGGATATAGTACCTCCGTACGGCAAGAAGGCCGGCCAAAAGGCAAGCTCGCGGAAAACTAAAGCCGGCCGGAAAAAGACGCCGGTATCTCAGAAGAAGCGCAAGGGGTCTTCCAAAGATGTGAAATCACCGGTTTCCGGGAAGAAGCCGGCCAAGCGTAAGGCGGCTAAATCGCCAAAGGCCGAGCAGCGGGCCGGCGAAATACCGAAGTTTGATTTGGGCGAACAGATTCTGGCCGAGCAGCGGAAGATCACCGCCGTAAAAAGAAAGGGCCCGGGCAAGAAAGGCAAGGAGCCGGTCAAGGAGCCGGAAGTTGAGCCGATCGGCCCCGCCGCGCGGTCGGCACCGGAGTTGTCCGAGCATGAACAGGTCATTGCGGAGATTGTGGCGAGGGACATCGAGAGGCTGTGCGAGGGTGATGCTTCGAAGATATAGATGCTGTCCGAGGTTGAAAGTCTATTCATATCCCCTTAACTGAGACGTTTGCACAATGTAGTTGGTGCTGCATTTGTGAAAAAGAAGGCAATTTGCGGGTTGTCTGTTGCAATGTGGGCCGGCGGGATGTAGATTGTTGTGAGATTGCTCGGAGAGGTGGCCGAGCGGCTTAAGGCAACGGTTTGCTAAACCGTCGTAGGGGTTTACACCTCTACCGGGGGTTCGAATCCCCCCCTCTCCGCTTTTGTTGTCACGTGGTGACATTGTGTTCTTTTCGTTCCCCAACTTCCGCTCAGACAACCAATTATGACTCTTGCCTGTTTCTGCTTCGTGCCCTGTCCCGTTGCCAACTGCTGCCGGTCGGGTACAATCAAAGTAAGCCGCAGGTGTCAATTCAGGTGTCAATTTTGGTGTCGATTTTTCTGAGCCGATTTCAGCAGCATTTATGACCTTATCGTCCGTGCCGGTTGCGATCTGTTTTTGGCTGCTCGGCAAGGAAAAGTCAGGCAATCCCGCAACCGCCTGCGCTTCCTGCCCTGTGAGCGTGTGGGTGTATCTTGACATCGTGAGGTTTATGTCGCTGTGTCTCATAATCGACTGTGCAACTTTCGGATGCACACCGCTTGCGGCTAATAGGCTGCCCGTTGTATGCCTCAGACTGTGAAAGTCGGCGTAGCGCCCGGCGTCGTCAATATATGGTATCCCGGCATCGGCAAGGTCGGCTTTGAGCATATCCGATGTTCGTTTCGTCAACTGCTTGCGCGTCCCCCCAAAGGCTTTGACGTTTGGCATTTTCCCTCTGAAGAACTCTCGGAGCACCGTTGCTGCATCCGGCCTCAAGGGTTGAACATCTTCACGCCTGCGCTTGCTGTAGCCAGCTTTGACCGTCACGGTCAGATTGTCAAAGTCGAAATCCCCTACTTTCAGGGATCGTATCTCGTTTGCTCTCAGTCCTGTTTCGGCGGCAAAGCGATAGAGCAGGCATCTTTCGTATCCGCTCATACCAAAACGCTCCGGCGCTGCAGCCGTAGCCTCTAACAGCCGTCTCATTTCGTCCGGCTCAAGCGCTCTTCTCGCGTGCCGTATATCCGTTTTTGGGTTCTGCCCTTTGAGATATGCTACAGGACTCTCCGCCGTCCTGTTGTCAGCCACCATCCAGTTGAGAAACTGCTTGACTGCCTGCAAATAGAAGTTGCTGCTGCGTATGCTCAGGCCGGTTCGTTTGCGGTCTCCGATATAGCGTTGTACCTTTGAGGCGGATATGTCGGCGATATACAGGAAGCCACAGCTTTGAATCACGGCCTTTGCCCTGTTGAACACAAGACAGGCCTGTTTCTCGGTTGTGCCTTTGTTCAGCAGACCGGCCTTGTATTCCTCCAGGTGCTCAATAAGCGGTCTTTTGCGGTGTTCTTTGTAGCGGTCAACTACCCCGGCCTTTGCAAGCTCGGCCTCTTTTTCAAGTTTAGCTGCAAGCTGTTGGGTAGCCGTTTTGTCCTTGTACCCTTTGACGCGCCGCTCGATGCCATCTGCGTCCCGATACTTGACGTACCAGGACTGAGACTGCTTCTTGACTCTCTTGCCGTCCATGAGCTTCGTGTATTTGCGTTTGAATATGCTCGCCATAATAATATCACCTTGCCTTTTTCTTACCTTTCTTTCTAATCAGTTGAATCGGATTCTTCCTCTGCTCGCTACTGTTTTTCTTCTTCGCTCATTTCAATCCAAGGGTATCTCAGCGGTTCTTTCCAATCGTATGCCAGAGCTGGCTTGCGTGTCGGCGGAGCGGAGCACGTCAATAGTCGCTCGTAGTCACACCAGACGCAGTCAATAATACCAAGCGCCTCGTCTAAGTCGCCAAACGTTGGCATTCGCTCGATTTTGCGTTCCGAGTCGAAATGGGCTACCCACTGGTTTCTGAAGTCTTTGACAAGGCGCGTTCCCTCTGCAAGCAATTGCTTATCCGATTTGAGCCTTTCGGGATTTACACACCGCTCCCCCGGCCCTGCGAACTCGTCAAAGGTTTTATCAGGGAATCCAAGTTCCTTTAAGACTTCATCATGCCATTGTGAGACAAAATAATCGCGGGTTATGACGTCGGGGTTTTTGGCTATTTCCGTTATCAGCCAAAAAAGAGAAATAGTCCCAGGGTGGCGATCCGTTAAGCGAACAATGCTGGTGCTGACCTTGGCGACATAGTTGTCTGCAATCCAGTTGTGCAACCCAGCAGGCGATTGAATCTTATTGTTGGACCTGACTATTTCTTGAAGTCCCCAGAAGAAATCACACCCTGTCAATAACCAGCCCAACTCGTTCCCCATGTCGTCAAGCCAACGTGTCCATTTTTGACGTAGTTCATCCCTTTGTTTATTTGTCATCTTCTTATCTTTCTCTTTTGCTTCTTTGAAATAGTCAGCCCGAAATACTTGAGCAGAATATCAGCGGTCTCGACCGTACAGGTTCGGCCCTGCATTATCCGGCACAATTGCTCCTCACGGACGCCGGTTTCTTTGGCTATCCTGTACCGTGTCTTGCCGCAGGTTTTGATATGCTTCCTGATAGTCTCAATAATCATGCGAATAATCATATATCCAAGTTCCTTCAGATACAATATAAACTCATACTGGATAGCTGTCAAGTATAAATCCAAGAAAATTTCAACTTTTTTCAACAAAATTTTCAGGCCCTCTTTTTCGCTTATCCTTGCCGGATACCGGTATTATCTCGCAAGCCTGGTATAGCCTGCTTGCAACACGCTCATCAAAGCTCTTGCCAAGCTCCTCTACGCTCTTATTGCTTGTGATAAAGGTTGGCTTGCAGTGCTCCAACCTGTAGTCAAGTATCAGCAGAAGCGTCCGCAGACTGAAATCTGACTCTTGGCTACCCGTGCCCACCGTTGTCCCTACATCCTCGATGATTAGCTTGTCTACGTCCCGACATCGCTTGACCAACTCCCTCTCGCTACCCCCCTTCCGGTAAGTATCCCTGATCTCAAGACAAAGGTCATCATAGACAAACCGCGCGATCCGAAAACGTTCGAGTCTTTTGAGTCTGTAGAGTCGCATCAACGCACACATTGTATGAGTTTTGCCAACGCCGGGCGGCCCGTACAGCAACAAGCCCTTGGTCGGGGGCAGTTTGAGTATTCTCGCCCGAAGTTGTCGCGATAAGTCCCTCAAGTGCGCGCCCCGGTATAGAGGCGGCAGCAGACGCTCGATCTTCTCTCGCAAGCTGATTGCTTCCTGTTTGTGGTCATCTCTTATCTTCTTGAGCCTCGTACATTCTGAGCAACGCTGCGGGAAGCGCTGTGTTTGGCCAAATGTAATAGGCTCGATTTCGCATCCACAGCTACATAGATTCTTAGATTTCGAGGCATCCATCTGCTCTATCGGCGGCTCTGTACTGAGTATCTGTCCTATGGATTTTGCTTCCATGAGATACACCTTTCCTTGATTTCTCCATTGCCAGCTCCAGCCTGTCAAACTGCTTGCGGACCTTCTCTGTTGATAAAATGTTGTCTTGCCAGAACTCATCCTGCTGACACCAGGAAATGACGGCTTCGATCCGCCCCGGCTTTCTATTGTCCAGGCGAATCATCCTCTCGATGTGAACTGCCCAGCCCTGAAGGTTTGGCTTCTTGAAATCGCCCTTGCGCGCGAGGATTAGCTTTAAGAGCAATTCGGAAAGCCTAAACGGGTCAGAGTCTGGACTATAATTCTTCTGTTTCTTCTCATTCTTGTCATTCTTGTATGTGTCCGCTTGTTGTCCATTTGCTGTCCACTTGCTGTCTGCTTTGCTGTTCTCTTTTTCGCAGCCTTGATATTTTTCCCAGTTCCTGATTGCAATAACGCGGAATTTGTTGGTTTTCTGCTGTTCAATTTGATGTTCGTTTTCAAAGTATGTTAAGATTCTCTCGACTGTGGACTCTGGTATCCCCGTTTGTTCGCTCAGTTTCTTTCTGCCGGTCGTAAGCTGTCCAGGTCTCAATACGCGTTTTTCATTGTTCCAGATAAACTCAGACCGCTTGTGCGCAGCTTTCAGAAGCAAAACGACCCACAGATGACAGTAGTATGGCTTACTGACAACCGCGCTCTCAAGTAACTGCCTATGTAACTTGATCCAGCCTTCGCTCATTTCGCCGTTCTCTCAGGTCCTCTTTGTGTTTCTGTTTTGTTTGGTCATAATTCACGCTGTTTCAACTGTGCCGGCGCAACAGTTTAGTTGCCAAGTTGCATAGCCAAGTCTCTAACAACATATTTTCGCGTCGCTTTTCCAAATGGCCTCGAAACACCCCTTAGACTGCAAAATTTTGGGGGCAATTTTCATTAACTGTTGCGCTTCAACCAGGTTTTCTCTGTCTTGACCGCCTGTAGGTCTTTCTGCGTCTGCACCCGGAGCAGCCCGTGCAATACCGCTGCCGGAATCCGAGTTCACCACCGCAGTCCGGGCACCTTCGGATTTCCCGCCGTGAAAGTGGCTCATCAATGTCGCACTGGGCCTCGTACTGTGAATACACACGGTCACGCAGCCCAATGTCTGCCGCCGTCGGCAACACAAGCCGCTCAAAGTATGAGCAGCGTCGGCCTTGTTGCACCAAGCACGTTTCTGCGAACAGACAGCCGCCGTAGTGGTGGTCATAATTCGCACAGCCAGGCATGCCTTCTTTTGGGTCCGTACTACCTTTGAGGAAGGCGACCAAGCCAATGGTCCTTCTTCGTCTGCGATTCATACCGTCCCCCGCCCATATCTGGCTGAAAGCAGCACCTCAAACAGGCTCCAGCCCTTCTTGTGTTCGCGATACGTGAGGGGGCTGTGCAAGTGCCATAAGAGCAGACCGACCTGGTCCTTGAGAATACTACTTGCTTTCGGCCCGGACTTCTGATATGTTTGGTTCGTAGGGTGTTTTAGGGTCGCTGTTAGCGCAGCGGCCCGTTCTTTTTCTACTGACATTTTTCCGCCTCCAATCGGGCAATGAAGTCTTTTTGATTTGGACAATTCCACGACGCCCATTTCCTGATGTGATCCGCTGGCCAGCGAATGCTCGACATCACCTTCACCGTTGGGGGCAGCAAACCTGCAGAGCGGGCGCGCCATACGGAACGGACCGACAGGCTACAGTGGAAAGCTACTTGACGCGCTGACCAAAGCAAAGGCATATCCGATTGAGGTGATGACTCTGTTCTTGTTCTGTTCTTCATATCCAGATCTCCTTAAAAATAACTGCTATTCTCACATTGCAAACTAATGTCACTTGTTCTTAGTTGAAAATAGCGGTTGTCATCGACGATGCAATTCCAATCACATAATTTAGGCGTGCGCAGAATCGGTGCGCACCAAAAAACGGTGCGCGCTGATTTTCGGTACGCGAGGATTATCGGTGCGCAAAGAGTTTAACTCTTGTCGTAGGAAATGAACTCTTCTTGGAGCTTTTCGTTGTGCCAGTCTTTCTCTGGGTTATTGCCAACTTTTTGCAAGTACCGTTTGTAGCGGTTCCATTGGAGGGAGCACTTGTTCTTTTTCCCACCTCTGCTCCCAGGACAGTTGGTGGCATCTTTTCGTCCAGTATAGAACCACTTCTTACATGACGGAGCACGACACTGCCGCAGATACCGAGGCTTCTTGGGAAAGAAATCCTGCAACTGCTGCGCGAGCATGAAGGCGGGTTGAACCAAGAGTGCAATAGACATCACTTTGAAAGGACTCCATTTGGTCATTATTTCTGTGATGCGCGGTTTCAGCGCTACGTGAATCCTGTGAGCACCAGCATCGTCTTCGGTCAAGACACTAAGGCCGGGATAGCCGTATGGCATGTAATATTTCAATTTGTCTATTTGCTCGCGCCAAAGTGGAGTTCCGGTATCGACTTGCTTCTTTATTGCGAGGATTGCTTCAATTTCGGGCTCCATGTAAAGCCACAGACAGTTCCACCACGCTTTGTCACAAGCCTGCTTGCTATTCAGGCCACACTCCAACCACCTCATGATGCTCTTTAGTCGCGGCTCGATCTTGTGGGAAAGATATTCACCTTTAGACCAGCAGGCGTCTCGTTGCGACCAGAAATCTCTGAATCTTCTCACATTCCCTTTAGTTGCTATTTTGCGCAAAACCTCTTGGTAACTCTCGCTCGTCGCAAAAGCATTTGTCACCTTGTCAAGCACCTTCCTTAGCCTGGGTTTGCTTTTCGACCAAGCTCCCAGTCGATACCATTCCATCGTCAAGAGAGTTGTGCCTCTCGCGCTCACTTCATAAGGCTTTCCGCTACTTGAGGCGACAAGGTTGAGTATCTCAGTTGAGTCTGGACAGAACTGAGGTATTCCAATGGACTTGCCTATCCCGAAAAAGGGGTCGAGTACATCCTGAAAAGCTAAGAGAATCCGGTCGACCGGGGGCTTTGACCTATCCGCTGAGTTCTCAAGTTTCAAAGGGCATACGGCTTTGCCGAATTTGGCCAGTTCACGCCAGCCCTTCTCCCATTTTGCAACCAAATCGTTTATGTCGTACAGATTGTGCTCGCTGATTTCCGCCATATCGCTATACCTCGTAAACGAATAATCAATTCCTCACCGCCCACCGCTCATTTTTCCTCAACCTTCTCTCTCTTTGTCCGTTGGCTTGTCGTCCTTCTTATTCCTCAGCGTAACGATAAGGCCGCCCGTGACTACGACTACTATCCCCCATGAAGCGAGGAGTTTCAGAAGACTCGCAGGCCACCAACGAATCTCCCCCCTATAGCCAGAACGAGGGTTAAGAGTAACGAGCACAAATACAACTATCCCTACCCACAGGACTATTAGCTGCTTGCGGTTCATTCCGTCACCCCTTTTCCTGTTGGGCCCATCATCACAAACCCACTTGAGAACTCCATAACCAGAGTTGATTGCCCACTTGAGAAGTGCATAAAGCCCCGTGATTAACAAATAAATCAACCAAGGTGCGGCAAAGCCAGCCAGGCCGCCTGATGCAAGCCCTCTGACATAGGCTCGTGTGGCCCTGTTTACATTCTCCTCCAATTCCTTTACGTCCCTCGCGTGGTACATTTGCCAGACTTCCGTAGGCGTGTACGGCAACGGTTGCCCATCCAGTGTCTTCCAAACCGCGTTCGGGTCCCTGAGTCCGCGATAAGCGCCGTTGCCCCTCGCATCGACACGAGTGGCCCCTATCGGTGGAGCGATCTTGGTAGGCTTTTTTACTAATTCCGCGAGTTCGCGCTCTTCTTTGCGCTCCGCGAGACGGCGGCTCAATATATCACGTTGGCTCTCTTGTTTGCGCTCTTGCAGAGGTAGTTCTTCCCCTGTCCACCACTTCCATAATACCTTCCGGCCTCCCCGGGTCTTATATTCGGCCCATTTGTGCAGCATGTAATCAGGGTCGGGCGTCTTGGATTGTTCTCGCCGCAACGCTTCCTTTGCCGGGATCACTTTTTCCCACTGGACAAGATGCATGCCACAAACGCCACCTGAAATCCCGGCGACCACCGATAGTACAGATAATACAACTGTGATTGGCCTCAACTCCCTTTTCCGGTTCATGGTCTCACCCTTCACAAAACCTCAATCGGCATGATTTCGGCCTCTTTCATGCCTGTAATTCTAAGCCATTTTGGGCCTTGTGGCAACACTTTTCCCCGATTTTCCTTGACTGGCCGGTTTGCACACTTTACAATGATATTGGCTTTTTAACGGCTCACAAGCAGTTAAGGAGGAGCCCGCTGAGTTGATATGAGCACGAAATGAATGCTATAATTGGAGGAACAGAACATGTGGCGCAAAACTTCATCTATTCTCATTTCTTTCGTTGTGATTGCAGTTTCAGCCAAATTCTGCCTTGCTGATTGTCCATCGGCTGACCTTACCGGCGACTGCTTTGTCGATTATGAGGATTTCGCCGTGATGGCAGGCCAGTGGCTAACCAGCGGTCCCTGTGTTCCGGACGATATGGTCCTTATCCCAGGCGGGACGTTTGAGATGGGGGACAGTTTTGAGGAAGGCGACGACGGTGAACTACCCGTTCATACAGTAACGCTGGATTCGTTTTATATGGGCAAGTACGAGATAACCAACGAGCAGTATTGTGCCTTCCTGAACTGGGCGGATGACAACAGGTGGATAACAGTCACCGGGACCATGGTCTATAAGGCTGGTTCAGGGACGAGTTATCCCTATTTTGCTACGCACAACTCTTGTTATAGTCAGATTGACTACAACGATGTGAGCGGCGTTTTCAGCGTGACGGCGAAAGCCGGTCGAGATATGTCGAATGATCCAATTCTGTATGGTAGCTGGTACGGTGCGGTTGCTTACTGTAACTGGCGGAGTCAGCAGGAAGGAAAAGAGCAGTGTTACAATCTCTCAACCTGGGACTGTGATTTCTCTAAGAAGGGTTATCGGCTCGCAACAGAGGCCGAATGGGAATACGCAGCGCGAGGCGGGCTTTCCGGCAGGCGTTTCCCCTGGGGCGATACCATCTCGCACAGTCAGGCGAACTACCAGTGTTCCTGGCAAGGAGGCAGTCCGTATTGGCCCTACGATGTAAGCCCTACAGAAGGTCATCATCCTATGTATGGCGTAGGCGGTATGCCCTATACGGCCCCTGTGGGCAGTTTCTCAGCCAACGGTTACGGTCTTTACGATATGGCCGGGAATGTGTGGGAGTGGTGCAACGACTGGTATGATTCCACTTACTACGCTTCCAGACCGAATCCTGACGTGAATCCCACCGGTCCGGCCGGTCCAATTACGTATCGTGTTCTTCGCGGCGGCGGTTGGGACCAGAACGCGTACCACTGCCGCGTTGCGAGCCGCTACTACATCCCGCCGGGGAATATGAACGACGTCAACGGATTTCGTATTGTCCTGGACTTAAATTAACCCTTTGCTCTTTGCACTTTTACCCTTTATCCCCAGCTTGGCATTGCTAAGAAAACGCAGGGCACAAGTAACACTAAGCGTTTTGATGGGGAGGCGGGGCGATAGTGAAGGAGCGCGCCCGATTCGCCTATGCCTCCCCTTTTCTTGGGCCGAACCACCCCACACAATCTCCCACAACCCCTCTCACGGCCAGTTAGTGCTCGTAGAATGGACGATCTCGATCTGAGGTATGCCCAAAGCCCATTGTCTCAGAAATCGGCCCTGAGATGTGTCCAAAAAACTCACCACTTCTCAGGTTCTCCCTCGCGCGCGCGTGCGCGCGCAAAAGCCTCTTTTTATGGACTCCGAAAAGTCAATATGCACTTGGTTCTCCCTCGCGCGCGCGTGCGCGCGTAAAAGCCTTGCAATAGACCATCGCGGTCGTTGCCGCTTGAATGTTCTCCCTCGCGCGCGTGTGGCCCTATTTGCAGTTGCTTCTCGATAGCGTTCAGCCGTCTGCTCATGTTTCCCATTAACGTACACGCTATACCACCGTTCTTCTCTATCCTGTGCTTTTGAACGCCCCAACTAACGCTTTGATCGCCGCCTTGATATGCTCCGGCAGCTCCGGCCAAACAGCCACGATTTCTGCAAGGTCCGAGGGCAGGTTTTGGGTGTCAATTTCACCCTGTTTTTGGGATTTAGGTGTCAACTGAGGTGTCAACTGCTCTTTTGAGGTTTCACAAGTCTTTGTTTTGTCAGGACTTGCATTTTCTGTGCAACGGTTTGCTAAACCGTCGTAGGGGTTTACACCTCTACCGGGGGTTCGAATCCCCCCCTCTCCGTTTTTTGTGTCACGCGGTGGCGGCAGCGAACACTCACGCCTCGCGGCAGGTCTGCCGTGTCGCTTTTAGAATTCAGGATTAGACGCTAAAGGCCGATGTATCTTCCAGCAGCTTCCTCACGTAATCCAGGAATTGGGCGGCATAAGCGCCGTTGGCAACTTTATGGTCCACCGACAGGGTCATATTCATGAGCTTTCGCACCGCAATGCCGCCATCGTCCGGCACGCACGTATCGGTTATCCGCCCTATCCCCAATATGCTGCACTGGCCCGGCACGACTATCGGAATGAAATTGTCTATCCCGAAGGGGCCGAGGTTGCTCACCGTGATGCAGCCGCCCTCGAGGTCCGTCGGAGCTAATTTATTAGCCCTGGCCTTCTCAACCAAGGCCTGGCTGTCGGCGGCAATCTGTTTGACGTCTTTCTTGTTCACGTCCTTTAGAATCGGCGCGACCAGTCCGTCCGGCACGGAAATCGCCAGGCCGACGTTGATTGTCTCGGCTAACTTGATTGCGTCACCGGCCAACTGGCCTGTCATAACGGGATATTTCTCCAATCCTGCCGCAACCGCCTTGATAATAAAATCGTTGTAGGAGACCTTCACATCGCCGGCTTCGTTCAGTTTCGCCCGCAGCCCAACCAGTTCGGTGACATCGGCCTTGACCGTCAGATAGAAGCAGGGAATCTCCTGTTTCGACTTGAGCATTTTCTGGCCCGTTATTCTCTGCAGTCTGTTCAGCGGTACAGTCGCTCCGAGTCCGGCCTCTGTGGCTGGCGCTTCTTTGCCACCCTTGGCATCGGCTGTGTTTTGCACATCCTGCTCGGTAATCTTGCCGCCGGGCCCCGTCCCGGTAAGCGCCGCCAAGTCCACACCCAATTCGGCGGCCAGCTTCTTCGCCCGTGGTGACGCCATAATCTTTCCCGCCGGCTTGCTCGGCGCAGGGCCCGGCTTCACCGCCTCAGCAGCAGGCGCCGCCGGTGCAGCTTCCGTCGCCTCGGCGGCCTCGAGCACAGGTGCAGCGGCGGCATCGACCTCGAGCGAATCGACAAAGCTCCGCGGCACATCCTCGTCTTTGCCGCCCAAGACCAGAAGCGGCGCACCCACCGGATACGTCTCGTCAAGCTCTGTGAGAACATACTTGACAAAGCCCTCGGCAGGCGACTCCATCTCCAAGGTCGCCTTGTCCGTTTCTATCTCGAAAATAACGTCGCCTTTCTTGACCTCATCGCCGAGCTTGACCGAGCAATCGACAACCGTGCCCTCTTCCATCGTCTGCCCAAGCTGCGGCAATCTGACTTCCTTTGCCATTTATGTAACCCTCATTCATATCGTATATCGTATATCGTATATCGTATTTCGTATTGCGTATTGCGTTAGCCACTCACGAGCTTTTTCACTGCTTCGGCGATTCTGTCCACGCTGGGGATGCTGGCCATCTCCAATGGTTCGCTCATCGGCGGGGGGACGTCGGCGGCGGCGAGATTCACGGGCGCCGCATCGAGGTAATCGAAGCCCCGCGAGCCGTCCTCGAACTCGTATTCCATATATTGCCCGCTTATCTCCCTTCCCGCCCCGCACGTGCAGAAGCCCTCGCTGACGGTAATCAGACGCCCCGTTTTGCGAACCGATTCGGCTATCGTCCCTATATCCAGGGGCTTAAGCGTCCTTACGTCAATCACCTCGGCGTCGATCCCGTGCTGCTCACTTAGGACCTTCGCCGCATCCAGCGACCACATCGCCATCCTGCTGTAGCTGACAATTGT
>JAGMDR010000398.1 GCA_023128595.1 Planctomycetota bacterium
ATATTCCGGCCTAAAAGCTCAAAAACCTTCTCCTCGAAAAACCGGATCTCATAAATCGTCCGCAGCCAGTCAGTTGCGTTCTCGAGTGTAATTACGCCGTTCCTGATAAGCTCTTTGAGCTTCGCAACCGGTTTCTCACGAGTGTCCTCAATACTAAAGTCCATACTGTTAATCTCCTGTCAAAATCGGCCTTGAGGGGCAGAAAAACCAGTTCTGCATCTAAATCTACCCGCTAACAGCATTAAAGAGCGGTAGTATAGCACATTCGTTGTGCAAAGCAACCGGAAATAGCCAATTCGCCCTCATTTTGCTAAATATCACCGGGTCCGGACCCCTGCCGCAAGAATCTGGTGCCCAATCGGCAATTGCCAATAATCAATCGAAGGTACTGGAAATCTCGTGGGATTTTTGGTATGACTGGACCTGCTGAGTTGGCATTTACGGCTGCAATTTCAAGAGCATCACCAAAGGCGATTGGGTCTGCCTCGATTGGAATACCGGAAAGGTCGCGTGGGAGGCCAGGTGGAACGGCAGCAAAGGCTCGCTCATCTACGCCGACGGTATGCTCTACTGTTACGACGAAAACACCGGTGATCTCGCTCTGGTTAAGGGATCCCCCGAGAGTTTTGAAATAGTCAGCTCTTTCGGCATAACTCGCGGCTCCGGCAAGCACTGGGCCCACCCCGCCATCTCCGACGCCCGGCTATACATACGCCACGGCGAGGCCTTGATGGTGTACGACATAAAGCAAAAATGAGCCGCTCCGGCAGCTTGCCTTAACTTGCGCCGCTTGCCAGTTTCTTGCGAAAGGCTTCCGCCTCCCAGTTGTTGATGAAATCCTCCTGTCGCTTATTCAAAGTGAGAATCCCACCCATCCGATGTGCATTGGTCCGGATGAAAATTGAGTACAGCACAATGTCCCGCACGGTCGGTGCGATCTTCCGGGTGCCTGCGGCAAAAAGCCCGACCCCCTTAACCAGAAACGCCACAGCAGGCTTCCCGCCGCTGTCGATTTGGTTTCGCAAGCGCTTTGCAATGCTCTGGGCATCGCATTTGTCCACCCACATCGCGGGACCATTCGCATAGACCAGCTCGTCCGGCGTCAATGACCCGACTAACATCTTCTTCGCATCTCTGTTATGCAGGAACTGCTCAATCGCATTATTGTAGTAATACCATATCTTCGCCTGCTCGCCGGTCCCTTGCGAATATGCCTGCTCGATGCAAGCCTTTGCCTCGTCAATCTTCCGGCGGCCTATGGGTTTCGGCTTTACCTTCTTAGGTTGCTTGAGCTTACTGTTGCAGCGGCCTATCACCTTGCGAACAAGCCGCAGTGCGCCCCCGGCAGTCTTTGCCGTAATGAAAAGCCCGTGCTTTTCCAGAAAAAGAATCCCAGGCCTCTTGCCGAATTGGCTCTGATAGCCCTCAACCAACCTGGCGATCCTCTTGGCAAGCATGTATCCGGGGTCGGTATAAGGCACCCAGAGCAACGGAGGGTCCTCAGCCTTGAACAGCCTCTCGAGTTTTGCCCTTCCCTTCTTTGCATTAGCAAAGGCGCCTGCGGCACTCGGATGCAAGTGAATCACACACTTATCCAGCCAGGCGTGCAAATGCGCCTCCACCGACGGCCGTGCATCGGTTTTGACATTGTCGTCGCAAGCAAGAAGGAGCCGGTCCACCACCGCCAGCTCTCTTTTCTGCGTCTCCATCTGTGCTATCGACTTATCCTTTACAACCGACCTGGCCAGGTCGAGCCGCATTCGCCGCCAGCCCTTTCTCGCACTCATATCTTTCAGAGCCGTACCGCTGGCCTTGATATACATATACCGGCCATCGGCTGTCTTGACCGACGTATTACCCCCTCCGCCTTGAACGAGCGTCGGGTCCACACCTGTTGCTCTCGAAATCTTAATCAAATCCGCAAGCGCCTGGTCCATCTGAATTGCCCCTTTCGTACTTCTCAAAACATGTTCATTACCTGTCCGGCTGCCACTTCGTTGATTCGGCGCCTCCGCAAATCTCTATCTGGGCGTGGCGTCCGGCAAGCCGCCATCCACGGGAATTGTAACGCCCGTAGTCGGCGTTTGACGTGTGGCAAAGAACAGTACCGCGTTGGCGACGTGTCGTCCCGTAATCTGTATCTTCAGCAAATTCCTGTTGCGGTAATACTCCTGTAATCCTTCTTCATCGAGTCCTCGCGCCCGCATCCGGTCGGGCCCCACCTGGGCCCACAGGCCGGACTTGTACTTACCTTCGGAGAATACTCCGTCCGGAGCCACCATATTCACCCGGACCCCGTATTGCGCCAGCTCTATGCTCGCGATACGACCCAACTGGTGACAGGCGGCTTTGGTGGCGCTGTAGGCGCCGAAGCCGGCACCGGGGGAGGGGACATTCTTGGTGGAGATAACAATAATGTCGCCGCCGATTCCCTGGAGAATGAAAAGCTGTGCAGCTTCGGCGAGTGTCAGCAGGGCACCCTCCACATTTACTTTTTCCAGCTTGCGAAAGGCATGAAAGTCCATATCTTTCAAATATGAAACCAGCGGGATGCCGGCATTAACAACCACGATATCAATTCCGCCCCAGGTTAGAATGGCACTTTCAAAACCTCGGACGACGGACGCCTTGTCGGTAACATCGATTGGGACGCCTATCACGCGGTCACCGGGCCCTGGCCGGATTTGCTTCAGGTCAGCCGTGAAACTATCAAGCTTCTTACCCGGAAGGTCGGTCGCGACCAGATGGCAGCCACTTTCCAGCAGCCCACAGCAAATGCCGTAGCCAATGGCCCCGGCGGCACCGGTCACCAGCGCAACTTTGTTGCGAAGCGGCAAATCAGTATTGTCCTTTTCACACAGGTAGAGTATTCCAAGCCCCGCAAGGCAAATGATCCGAGGCTTGGAACCGAACTGCTCCGAGTAAGGGCCAATAGCATTGTCCAACTGCTCGCGAGCATCCTCCACAGAGCCATCCGCATCCACAGCATCCACAAAAAGCGGCGGTTTCTCACCTCTAACCAGAGGCTCGGGATACCGCTCCGCCTCGGCGTTTTTCGCAGAACCGGCAAAATCAACGGCCTCCCTACTCGTTAGAGATTTCAAAATAACCGGCGCGTATGGCATATCCTGATTATGTGTTGGCTCTGCCAGAAGCCCACGGACTATTGGTACTATTCGAGCTAATTGGCTCGAAGAATGATTATCTGATGCATTATTCTTCATCTTAGTAAAATCCAAAATTTCAGATGACGAAATCCTTAGGGGCAAGGCGTTAGCAGCGGACCTGTTCGAAAAAACTACTCATTAAAGTGACGGTCAATATATTCCCTTAGGAAGGGGATACTATAGAAATCTCTCAAAGGCATAACCCAGCGACCTGATTCATTGAGGAGCAGTTCTGGAAGAAGAGAGCTGTTTTGGCGAGTGGTGGAAATGTAGTATAAAATTCCACCGATCAAAATAGCATAGACAGTTGGTCTGCTTTTTGACACGAAAGGAGTTGTTGACCAGCCCTCCTGCATCTTTTGATTCATCAAGGGAATGTCGCCACTTACTGAATATTCGAAACTCTTTCCAGCTTGTTCCGTCACTATCATTTTACGTATTGTTTCTTCGCTATCTCCGACGCATACATTTTCAAATTCTGGCAGCGATGAGATACTCATTCGCCACAGCAGAGAGAGGAAGAATAACTTCATTTTCCTATAATCGAGGTTGTCAATAACGGCAAATTCTTGGTTCTGCTTTATTTCTATACCATGCCTGCTTAGGTGAATGGCTTCTTTGAAGTATTTCTCATAGCCGCTAATCTTTTGCTCACAGTCATCACATAGCAAGTGTTCCTTGGGGCCATCTTGAATCATTTGATTTCGTTTGTTGTGCAGTTGATAGAACCGGTTGTCGAGTGTTTCATCACGTATTAATCTGATAATCGAAGCCGGAATGATGTGCGATTCTCGCAGCTCAGAACTCGCAAGACATAAACGACATGTACCACTATCTTTCATTTTCGAACATCCGAAATCAGCGACTCTGGAGAGCTTAAGCGGGGCTCGAGTGCAGCCGCTGGTTCGGTTCAACAATCTGTATTGGTGGGCTGAACTCCACCCTACAATCTTATCGTTTTGTCAATTATGCACTCGAGGTAAGTCTATTAGCCTTCTGCTCAACCGTTTGGATTAAATCTTGAATTGTGTTTACTTCCTGTTCTTCAAAATATGCCTCTCCGCACTGTTGGCATACCCAAGCAGGAACATTATCAAATGTTACGTGGCAACCTTGTCTGTCAATATGCACTGGCGCCACTCCCTGCTTCATGATTGCCTGACAGTGAATACATTTCATTTTTTTACCCTCACTTTGTAATCTTTAGACCACTCATTAGGGTCTGGAATATATGCAGTGATTACCGCAAGAAATTCGTCCTTGGGAGAACAAACGATATGTATCATTCGTTTATTCTTGCCCTTTCCAAGCAGCAGACAACTATGGCCCCGTAAATCCTTAAGATAATCTTCAACGATCTCACCATTTTCTATGGCAGAACGCACTTCGTCTGTGGTTATCATACGGTCAGGTCGAGACATTTGCCGAATAGCATGGGGTAGATAGAGGCATTTTTTCTTCCCTGCCAATCTAACCAAATCCAAGATTTCTTTCCTTTCGTTCATAGCTAATAATCACAATTCTAACCGTAGTCTTCCGGTTTTGTCAAGTTTTCGCCACCAACAAGTAGGAAATTCGGGATTAACATGCCTTTACAGGATGGGCCTTGCCGCGAAGGTCGTTCAAAAGAGCTTTGCTTTGCATTTTCAACCCTGGTCCTTCTGCTTGGTGTTCTTGAGCGTTTCGTACAACTCCAAGGCGTCCTTGGGCTTCAAATCTTCGTGAACGACTTTGCGGACCGCCTGCATCATCGCCTTGGGCGCATCGCTCTGGAAGATGTTTCGGCCCATATCCACTCCTGACGCGCCCTCTTGAACTGCCTTATACGCCATTGTCAGGGCATCGAGTACGGGAATTTTCTTGCCGCCGGCCATCACAATCGGAACCGGGCAGGAAGCTGTTATCGTCTTAAAGCCTTCCGGAACGTAATACGTCTTGATAATCTGGGCACCAAGCTCGGCGCAGATTCG
>JAGMDR010000399.1 GCA_023128595.1 Planctomycetota bacterium
GGAATACCATAACGCAGTCCCATATCCACCAGCCGAGTCATATTATGTACCGAACGAGTCTCGAACTCGCCCCCGATGAATACCTGCAGCGTTATCGCCGAGACGTTCATCCGAATCGCGTCCTCGATGTCCACCGCTAATTCTTCGTTTGAGAGCTCCTTGAGTATGCTCGGCCCGCCGCTGCACCGCATCACGATTGGCTTGTTCAGGGCCGGCGGCACCGTCGTCCGAAGAATACCCCGCGTGAGCATTATCGCGTCCGCGTAGTACATCAACGGGACAATCGTCAAATCAATTCGCTCGAGCCCCGTTGTCGGGCCCTGAAAGTATCCGTGATCAATCGCAAACATCACGGTCCGGCCCGATTTGGGATTGAATATCCTTGCCAGCCGATTCTTCATCCCCCAGTCGAGAGAGCTTGCCCCCTTGAGGAAAAAACCGGGGCTTTCCGCTGGAATATCCTCGTAGAACTTCTTCGCTTCTTTTACTGAATCCACATCAGCCATAATCCTGTCCTTTCCGTCATTTTACCTTATCTCTTTTCACTGCCCAGATAGTCCCCGTCACGAAGTAAATCAAAGTCGGCCAGATCAGTATCGTCTTAAATGTCGCAAAGTTATCTTCGTAATCTTCACCGCCCGTCATGTAAACCCAAAGGGGCAATACCACGCACACTGCTAATGACGCCAGCGCGACAATCGCACAAATCCAAAGCACGATATCCGTTTTCTTCGGGGCTTGAGCCCACCTCGGCGTCTCAATCGAATTGTCACTCTGCGCGGCCTCGGCCTCTGTTTGCTCCGTTGGCTTCTCTGCCGCCTCATCCGCGAAGTCCTCACGCGCCCCGGCCAGAGAGGCAAAGATGATGTAGAGCACCGCCGTCAATACCCAGACCGGGACGAACAAAAAGAACAGATGTACCGTGCCCGTTCGCTCGAGGACCAGCGCTGCGGCCATTGCAATACCCCAGCTAAGCAGGGCCGGCCAGCTTACGAGCAGCTTCTTTTTTGAGACCCAGAATTGCGTCAGCCCTATCTTTGGAAATATCCAGTGCTCGGCAAACACAATCGCCCCGACCGGCATCAGCAGCAGCCCGTATAGCCCTACAAAACCAAGCAGCTTCGTGAACACAAAAGGAAAACACGCGATGGCTGTTGTTACTGCGCCGGCCACAAGCGTCACTAACCACCTGGGCCAGCCCGGTGTCACCGCCTGAAACGCCAGCCCCGCCCGATACAACGTCGGGTTAGAGGTTGTCCACCCGGCTATTACCACCGCAATGATACCCGTCACACCAAGAGCCTGCCGCGCAACACCTCCGGCGTCCAGGTCGCCAATTTTCTCTTGCAGGATAAGAGCCGTCGTTGCGCCCATAATTCCCGCACATATCCACGCCAAGTAGTGGCCTAAGAACATTCCGAAAGCCGAGTACAGCCCATACGATGCCCGCTTAGCATAGCGCAAGAGTGCCATATCCGACAGGCCCCCGTGCATTGCGAGATTGCATATCCACGCAAACGCCGCGATGTGCCAGAAACTCATTGCCTCCTGACCCTCCGGCGCTTTGCCTGTCCATATCGCCTGATTTGCAATCTTCCAGAAATCGTCAAGGCTGCCCATCTGCCCACCTAATGCCTTGTTGGCCAAGTACGGAAACATCGCCACAGCACCGGCGATGAACATCAAGAACATCCACGGGGAGCAAACTTCTGCAAACTGTGCCAGCTTCTTGAACCCCAGAATCGCCAACGTAACCACGACAGCCCCAACGCCGACTACAACCAGAACAAAACGCACGTCCTGCGGATACCAGCGGGTCTGGGCCGGGATGCCGAACGGGATACGGACGGCCGAAGCCGAGACCGTAATCATACAGCCCGCCAGAATACAGAACAGAACCGCATTGAGAACGTTGTAAATCGTTGTCGTAACAGGCCCGGCTATCTTGCGAAGGTACCAGTAAAGCGTCAGCCGGGTCCGCACCGCTATCGGAGCGCACACAAACACCCACGTCAGCACCGCCATCAGGTTCCCAAGAAGCAGCCCCACAAATATGTCGAATGCCGTTGCCCCCCAGGCCACAAACAACGCCCCGATAACGAACTCCGTCCCCGCAACGTGCTCGCCCGCATAGACGCCCGCAAAGTGCTTGCCCGAATGGAGCTTGTCCTCCGAGACCGGCTCGCGCTCGAATTCATAAAGCCGATCCATCCCCTTTATGGCGCCGCTCTCGCTGTTACTGGCCATCTCTATTCCTTTCCGTTCCCGGTCTATTCTCTCAAACTCGTCACTTTGGCCTCGTACTGCCGAACTTCTTTAAGCCAGCCTCCCCCTGCCGGCACATCTTGTTTTGCGCAGTAGTAATCCCACACCGCTCCGAACGGCAGCGTCTTAATCTCTTCTAACATTGCCAGCCGCGAAGTAAAATCGCCGCTTTCTTCCATCACACGCAGTTTCGGCGTCGGCTCCAGCAGGGCGATCAATAATGCCTTTATCATACACCGCGTCCCTATCACCCACGCCGCCACCCGGTTGATGCTCGCATCGAAAAAGTCGAGCCCGATGTGCACCCTATCGAGATAACCGCCACGCACCATCTCCTCCGCCAGTGCCTTTAGCTCATCCGAGAGAATAACCACGTGGTCGCTGTCCCACCGCACACCCCTGCTGACGTGCAGCAGTATCTCGTCGAGAAACGTCATCACGGCCGATATCTTGTCCGAGACAACCTCCGTCGGATGAAAATGCCCCGTATCCAAGCAAAGCAGCGTCTTATTCGCGATGGCATAGCCCAAATAGAACTCGTGCGACCCGACAACGTAGCTCTCCGAGCCGATGCCGAACAGTTTGCTCTCGACCGAATCCAGCAGATACCTGCGGTCTATCTTCTCGGCGAACATCTCATCCAGAGATTTCTTCAACCGCTCGCGCGGGCCTTTGCGGTCCACCGGAATATCCTTCGATCCATCCGGAATCCAGATGTTTGTCACGCAGGGCGTCCGGAGCTGTTTTCCCATCGCGGCTCCTATGTGCCGGCACACAATCCCGTGCTCGACCCAGAATTTTCGTATCCGGTCATCCGCACTGGACAGCGTAAAACCGCTCTCGGCCTTAGGGTGCGCAAAAAACGTCGCGTTGAAATCCATCCCTAATCCGTTTGCCTTCGCCCAGTCGATCCACCCGGCAAAGTGCTCGGCCCCTAATTCATTGCGGTCGGCCCTGACTTTGGTCTCGGCATACATCGCGTGCAGGTTCAGCCGATGCCTGCCGGGTATCAGGCTCATTGCCTTGTCCAAATCCGCCCGCAGCTCATCCGCCGTTCTCGCCTTGCCCGGATACGCACCCGTAGCCATTATTCCGCCGCCGCTTAGCCCCTCCGCACTCTTTTCGAAGCCGCCCACGTCGTCTCCCTGCCAGCAGTGCAGCGATATCGCAATCTTACGCAGCGCCTCTATCGCCTTGTCGCTATCAACCCCAAGCTGGGCATAACGCTCCCGCGCAAGTTGGTACACCTTTTCAATACTCTTCAAGTTACTCATCGTCCCCGTATTCCTTCAGACTGAATATGACGCAATCTGTCATTCCCGCGAAAGCGGGAATCCACTCGCCCGCTATGTTACTTGATCCCTGCTTTCGCAGGGATGACACGATGGAGCGGCTGCTCTTACTACTTAATCTTCAACGCCTCCTTATCAGGCAATTCCGGAAACGCTGCGTGCGGTTCTCTCTGATACCAGAACGCAACCGACGAAAGGTCGTCTTTCAAAGGCAGATACCTTCCCCCGCTTTGCCATCCCAGCGCCTGCATTGTCACCTTCAGGTTCTTCTCGAATCTGACAGGGTCCGTAATATGCCAGCGGTACAGGGCGAAGCGGGGCTGCTTCTCGTCCATTATCACCTGCGGCATACCCGCATAAGCCGTGTTAAATTCCAGATAACCGCCGCCTTTCGGATTATTGAATCCGTATGAGCCACAGAAGTAATCCTCCGTCCCCGTCCCGCAAATCGTCGGAAACTTCTTATCGCCGTCCATATAGAACTTTATCTCACCTTCACCCCACCACCCCGGGCTGTTCGAGCCCCACGTCATATACGTTCCAACATACTGACCTCGCCCTTTGATGCCGTCAACGATCGTATAATCCACCTTATCCGGCAGCGGATTCACCCGGCGAAACTGCGCGTGAAAATAGCCCATATCTTTCGCAACGTCCGTCAGCGCATAATCGACCTGGTAGTACAGTGTCATCCTCCTGGCATCGATATTCGTCATCGTAATCTTGCACCGTTTGCGAAAAGGCATCGCCCAATAGCAGTTAAATCCGCTCTTGGGATTAACGCACACCGCCAGCGAGCTCACCTTAACATACTGGCCCATCCCGCACGCAAAAAAATCGCCCGCCGGACACTCGACAGATGGTTTCTTTTCCCCGTCCCAATAGATTCGCAGAATATTCAGCCGGTTGTTTCCGGTTGGAGTCATCCAGATATGCTGGATCACCCCGGGCCCTTTGATATCCGCCATTACAAAGGTCTGGCCCGCCTCAATCCTCACCGAAGGAGAAACCTTCCAGCCTTGCCCTAACTCACGTGCCGCGTTTTTCCCCGTTCCTTCGGTCGCCATTCCGCCTTTGCCCTTCTCGCCGGTAAAATTCTCCGGACTCACCGACCGCGTCTTCGCATACGATAAGCGAGGCAAGTTCCCCATATTCACCATCGAGCCGTCAAATTCCAGCTTAGGCCCCCCGCACCCGGCCACCAAAAAGACTGCCGAGAAAAGCCAGCAAACCAATCGGACATCTAACTGTTTTGTTAGTTGTTTCATAATCTTTGCCTCCTTGAAAGGTTACTGTTTTTTTTGTTTCAACTCTCGTATTCCTCCAGCAGGGCCTTTTCTGCTGCCTTTGTCCAAAGCCCGTCGCTCAGATGCTGCGCAACCTCCGGCAGCTTTTCGCCCAGCTCCTCGAGCCGAGTCAGCCCCAGGCCTTTGCACGCCGGATACACAATTATCTTACCCGCTATCAGGCGATTTTCAACCGCTCGAATCCCCTCGACCGCACCTTCGAGCCCGCTGACTGCCGCAACGCTCACATTCGTATCAAGCCTCCCGGTCTCCGTCTTCTCCAACATCAGCTTCATATCGTCCAGAGTCGAGCCGCTCGTCCCGATGAAATAGAGTCGCTTTTCGATGTATGTGTCCAGGTCAATCTGGCCCGTCACCGCAGCCGGAATCCCCGCAAAGATATTTATCAATCCCCCCTCCGCAGCCGCTTCCACCGCCGCCGCCACCAAGGCCGGTATCGGCACCATCAAGGCCGCATAGTCGAAGCGCTCGGCAACCTTTTCCTTTGTGGGATTAAATGCCTTGTACTCAACGCCGTTCTTCCGGGCCAGAGGTCTCGCAATCCTGCTCAACGCAGCCAGCCGGTTGTCGTCCACATCACTCGCAAAAACGCTCACCCCCTCGACCCCCTGACAGATATTCCGTATCACGTGCATCATCCCCATCGGCCCGCCCGCACCGATAACGTTTATCCTGTCACCGGGGCGAATCTCATCCGTCTCCGGGATGACCTCCATCGACTCAGCCGGATCGGAACCCGAGGTGCCGATTATGCGAATCCCCCCGTAGTGAACTCGACCCACCATCGTAACAATATCTCTGCCGAACCTGCCCCCGCACTGAACAATGTTCAATAGCCCGCTTGTTCCTACTTTTCCAAATAGCACCTCGACGGTCTGGGGATTCGAGCCGTAGTAAATCACGTCGTCGAAGCTCGCCTCGGCCAGCCCCGATATGCTCTCGACCTTCTCAATCTCGACGCCCATTCCCGCGGGCGCCTCGTCCTTTGAAACCAACGTGATAGCTCCCGGCTTGCCATAAGTCTCGAACAGACTAACAAGACCTTCAGCAGCAACCTCCACTTCCGCTGCAACGAGCATCCGCCCGCCTTCTTTGATCCGCGTTCGCTCGGTTGACGCGTACGCATCTTCGACGCACGCCCACGGCTCGACCAGGGCTATCGCCGAGCCGGAAAGCTCTTCCGATACCGGCAAGAGCATCGACTCACCCTCCGGCGATGTAATCACCCTCTTATCCATCAAAACATATTCCTGCAGCGCACCCTCGAAGTTGTACCCGAACGCCCCGTTGGTAGTCGCCGTTCGAAGCCACCGGTAATCCGTCTGAACAAGGTAGCGCTGGGCGACCCTGAAATCCTCCACCCCCTCCCCAACCTCCGCAATCCTGACCACCGTCTC
>JAGMDR010000004.1 GCA_023128595.1 Planctomycetota bacterium
ATACGCCATCCAGATAAACCTGTCCGTCGCCACCCCGAAAAGCTCCGTCCCGTTATAATCCCCATGCTCGACCCCTAAACAAAACCGCGAAGAAGTCCTCCGAACCTTCCCCCCCGCAATATCGATCGCGTTCCCTTCGGCAAAGCCCGATATCCTATCTAATGCGCCCCGTCCTTCCGTAGTCAGCTCCATTCCACAACTCTCACTTTCAAATTATCCCCTAATAATCAATCGGCGGACTATACCCCACCGGGCGCGCCGGAAAACCACAGCGCCCCGGCCGCAGATTCCTCCGGGCGGCAGCCTCAAGCGCAGCGCCCCGCCTGAGCTTGTCGTAGGCTTGGGGACGGCCGAACCCACTTGTGCTCTCTGTCTTCACATTACCTGAATATCCAATAAAGCACTAACGTCGCCACTATCACCAGTCCCCCAAGCCACACCACCAAAGGCGTCGGGCTCATATCGAATTCCTCTCGTATCGGCATTACCTTCGGCTTCGACAAAGGCTTTACAAGAGTGATAATGAGCATGACCAAAAGCAGCACTGCGAACGTAATTGCCATCCGGTTCAAGAACGCAATCCCGCCGAATTGCCAGTGCAAAAAGCCGTAAACCGGAACGCTAAGGAGCAAGCCCACCACCCCGGCCGCCGGAGGCGCCTTCTTGAATATCATTCCGAACACAAAGACACCCAGTATCCCCGGAGAAATATAACCCTGGAACTCCTGGATGTACGTGAAGATGCCCATAAATCTGGGATCTCCCAACATCGGCGCTATCAGCATCCCGATCACCACGAAAACGCCGGTCGCAGCCCGCCCCGTCCATATAAGGCTCTTGTCCGACGCATCTTTCCTCAGGTGACGCTTGACCAAATCCATAGTGAATATCGTCGAGGCGGAGTTCAGCATCGAGGCCAACGAACTGATGACCGCTCCGCTGATGGCCGCGAATATGAACGCCCTAAAGCCCGGACCAACAAGGTTCTTGATCAGCAGCGGATACGCCGCGTCCGTTCCACTCTCACCGGTCATCTGGTCCTTATAGAGCTGCAGCGCCATTATCCCGGGGAATATGATAATAAACGGAATCAGCAGCTTCAACGCCGCCGCGAAGATGATCCCAAGTTGCCCCTGCCGCAGCGTCTTGGCCGCCAGTGTCCTTTGGCAAATATATTGATTCAGGCCCCAATAGTAAAAATTCGGTATCCACAGCCCAACCACCAGTGCCGTCCACGGCAGAACCGAATGGTCTTTAGGAAGTATCATATGCAGTCTGTCTGCGTTGTGCTCAAAGAAATTGCTCCAGCCGACTGCCCTGAATCCGAGCACCATTGTAATCGCCCCCCCGATTATCAACGCCGAACCCTGAAACAAATCCGCCCACGCAACCGCCTTGAGTCCCCCCCATATCGTATAGAGTCCCGCTATAGCTCCAATAACAATCACTCCGTATGTTAGATGACTCGCATTCTCCAAATCGCCGAATATCGTTTGAAGTGTCAGCCCCCCGGAGTAGATCACCGCCGCAATCGTAACGCCGATGTATATTACCATCGTGTAGAATGCCATTATCGCCCGCGCCGCTGCATTGTACCGGTACTCCAGATACTCCGGGATTGTGAAGATCCCGCTGCGCAGGAATCTCGGCAGAAAGAAAATCGCCACGACAACAAGCGTTATCGCCGCAATCCACTCGTAGCTCGCTACCGCCAAACCGGCAATGCCCGCCCCCTGGCCCGCCATCCCCACGAAATGCTCCGTCGAAATGTTCGCCGCTATCAAAGACAAACCGATAAACGGCCATAAAAGACTCCGGCTCGCCAAAAAGAAATCCTCGCTCGTCTTTTCCCGTCGGCTCTTATACATACTGACACCGACAACAACACCGAAAAACGCGACGAACGTGCAAATGTCAAGTGCGGTAAGCTGCATAAAAAAACCTTTCCTGCTATGTTTACCCTAAGTCATTCCATTGCCGTAATCCAATTAAATTCCCCGCAATTATACCCACTCCCCCGCCCACCGCAACAAAATACAATCCCTCTCTTTGCACGGGTGTGGCCGGATTTTCTGGCAGCTGATTGGGGCGTTTGTCAATACTCGTTCACAAGGCGCAACAGAGCCGCTATCGTCATTGCGAGGCCTTTGAAAAAGGCCGTGGCAATCTCCGCCTTACAAATGAGTGAGATTGCTTCGCTTCGCTCGCAATGACGCACGCCGCAATCCTATGCCAGAAAGGACATTATGCTCTGCCAGAGAAATTAGCCACACCCCTTTGCACCGTGATTTACCAGGTCATCCTGGCCCATGTCATCCTGAGCGCGCCAAAACACACGCCACCTCATTCCGATCGCAGTGGGCCTCGAATATCCCGAGGCGTCGGGCCATCTATTGAAAAAGTTGCCCGGACTTTGCGCGTATTTCCTTTTTGGTTAGCCCCCACCCCTGTGGTGGGGGTTGTCATTACCAGGTCCGCGTTAGGCGGCCCGCGCCAATCTCAAAACATATTTAGCCCCGCGTTTTACGCGGGGTCCCCACGTCCCCACGCCTCCCCCAGGGCATCCGCAATATCGGTTGCAATCATGCCGACTTGCCCCATTCTCTCCGCTGCAATGTCACCGGCTAAGCCATGAATATATACCCCTAAAACCGCCGCGTCAAACTCGCTCAGCCCCGTGGCACGGGCATCCTGCCCGTGTTCTCCGGCCCCACCCAATTCATCCCGTGCCACGCCCATCCTCTGTCCCAGCAGCGCGGTCACAACGCCGGTCAGAACATCGCCCGACCCGGCCGTCGCCATCCCCGGATTGCCCGTCTTATTGATATACACTTTTTCGCCGTCGCTCACGACCGTCCCGGCCCCCTTGAGAACCACGACCGTCTTTGTTCGTTGCGCCAATTGCACCGCCTGCTCCCGCCGCTCCTCCGGCATCGCTTCTCGCAAAACCCCCGCCCACAATCTCTTCATCTCGCCCGGATGCGGCGTCAAAATCACCTTCGCCTTGACCTTGTCCGGCCAGTCGCCAAGCCCCGCTAAATTATTCAAACCGTCCGCATCAATCACCAACCGCAGTCCCTCCTGCCCCAAAAGTCTCTCCAACACCGCCCGAAGCTCTGCGCTGACCCCAACACCCGGCCCAAACGCCATCGCATCGTTGTCCCCGGCCGCATCCAGGATTGCACTTGTCGCCTTCGCCGATATCCGCCCCGCATCGTCCTCGGCTAAGGCGATTGTAGTAAACGACGGCTCTATCGAAGCAACTATCGGCAGAACG
This sequence comes from Planctomycetota bacterium, assembly GCA_023128595.1. Lineage (GTDB taxonomy): Bacteria > Planctomycetota > Phycisphaerae > Sedimentisphaerales > Anaerobacaceae > DAOVRL01. The sequence continues at coordinate 3,278 of JAGMDR010000004.1, forward strand.
CTCTTCGGCACTGCCACTCGCACAAGTCCCGCTCCGCCCCGCAGTGCCGACCGCCCCGCAAGCGCCGCCGCACCGCTCATACCAATACTGCCCGCGACGATGCACACCCGCCCAAAATCCCCCTTATGTGCCCCAACCGCCCGCGGTTTTAGGTTCGGAATAAATTCTATTAACTGCATATAACCTCGTTTCGAGCAATATATTACAAATAATGCACGACATGGTCAATAAAAGATTTGACAAGCAGACAGGAATGTTTATAATAAGAAAATAAAGTGAAGAATTTGTCTCCGGTCAGAGGTAGAAGAATCTGCCAGTTTTGTAGAGATTAAAACTTATGAGTGAAATTATATTCATAGTTGAAAATTCCGATGAGGGTGGTTACACCGCTAAATCTCTCGGTTACTCTATTTATACCGAAGGTGAAACATTAGACGAGTTAAAAGAAAATGTCAAAGATGCGATAAAATGCCACTTTGACGGAAAGGAAATTCCCCATATTGTACGCTTACACATAGTAAGAGATGAAGTAATAGCAATATGAAAATTCCCCGAGAAATCAGCGGCGAAGAACTCGCAAAACTTCTTAAAAAATATGGCTATGAAATAACCCGGCAAACCGGCAGTCACATACGACTTACCACTACTGAGAAAGGCCAACACCACATCACTATCCCTGCCCATAAATACCTCAAAATAGGCACGTTGAGTAGTATTTTGAGCGATATTGCTATCCATTTCAAAATAAACAAAGGCGATTTAATTAAAAATTTATTCTAATGTACTGTTATGCAGATCAATGCAATCTACGCCAGCCAGAGGTTGATAAAGGAATATTGATTGCTTGAGAAGAGCCGATCTGGTAGAGTTTTGCCATGAAATTCGAATGGGACCCACAAAAGGCCGACAGCAACCTGAACAAGCATGCCGTGTCGTTTCAAGAGGCTGCATCGGTTCTTGGTGATGCCCTCTCGATTACATATCCCGATCCCGATCATTATGAAGAAGCCGAATAACGAAAAAATGGCCGATCATTTGCGGCCGGAATACGACCTCTCTAAACTCAAGGGTGGTGTGCGAGGCAAGTATGCCAAGCGGTTTCAATAGGGAACAAACCTGGTCCTCCTCTCCCCGGATGTTGCCAAGTATTTCCCGGATGAACAATCGGTGAATGCTGCGCTGAGGTCTCTGGTCGGCATTGCCAAGACCAAGCTGCGCCACGCGAATTAAACCGCTGATAAAACACCAACGAGCAGGGCCGTCATCACGTGCATGAGTCCATAGCGCAGAAGACGATCGGTCAAGCAAGCAGCCCATCTACTGATGACAGAGAAATTAGGAACTATTGCGGCTCGTGCTTCGTAGCGAAGGCTACTTCGCAGAGTAACATTGGAGTATTATCTGGAAGAAAGACCTGATAGCGGGTTTATTCGGAAACCATATATACATGAGTTATCTGATGTAAAAAAAATGATTATATGAACCCCGCCGGGTCTTTGGTCTTCTGTGTTCTGCCTCCTGTCTCCTACCTTTACTACTTTCCCGCCTCTATCTTCTTGCTTATCAGCGTTGCCGTCACTGCCGCCGAGAAGCCGTTGTCAATATTCACGCACGTTACCCCCGCGGCGCAGCTATTGAGCATCGTCAAAAGCGCCGATAGCCCCTCGAAGCTCGACCCATACCCAACGCTCGTCGGAACCGCAATCACCGGACAGCTCATCAGCCCGCCCATCACGCTCGCCAGCGCACCCTCCATCCCCGCCACCACAATCACGACATTGGCCTTCTGAAGCCTCGGCAGATGCTTGAACAATCTATGCAGCCCCGCAACCCCCACATCGCAGATAAGCTCCGTTCGCTGCCCCATAATCTCCGCCGTAACCTTCGCCTCAGCCGCCACAGGCAAATCCGCCGTCCCGGCAGTAACTATCGGCAAGATCGACTTCGACGGCTCGATATCCTTCTGCTCCAAAACAATCGCCCGCGCCTCCTCCTCGTATCGCACCTTCGGAAACTTCCCCGTCGCGGCCAGCTCCTCGAACATATCCGGCTCCGCCCGCGTCGCAAGAACGTTGTTCCCCTTCGCCGCAAGGCTCTCGAATATCTTGATTATCTGATCAGTCGTCTTACCGGGGCAAAAAATCACCTCAGGAAACCCCCTGCGTATCTGCCTGTGATGGTCGATGCACGCAAAGCCCAAATCCTCAAACGGCAGATGGCGGAGCTCCTCAATCGCCTCGGCAATCTTCACCTGCCCGCTCTTGACCCGCTCCAGCAAATTCTTTATCTGCTCAGCCTGAATATCACACCATCCTTTTCTACTTCTGTTCCTGCCCTTGCTTCTTGAGCAGGAACTCTTTTATCAATGTCCCCGCCGCCTCGTCGCAGCCCTTCTTCGCATCGCCGCCGCCCTGATTGGAAGCCACCAGTACGGCAAAGTCACGTTTCGGCGCCATCCACACAACGGCGTAGCTCATCGTATTGCTCCCGCCGTGCGTCAGCACGCTGCCTCCGGCCCAATCCCGATTTGTTATCAGCCATCCCCCCGCATAATCTCCGCCGAAATCCGGCCGGTGCAACATCGCAAGTGTCTCCCTCTTGAGTAGCTTTACCTTGCCCTTCGCGCCGGCCAGATGCGCCGCAACAAACTTCGCCCAATCGCCTATCGAGCAATGCACCGTACCCCCAGGACCCAAAACAGGCGGATTGTCGCTGAAACGCCCCGGCTCAATCGCATGACGCTTATTGTCATTCATCCTGTGCTGCCAAGGCTGGTCAATCTTGCCGGGCGTCCCCATCGCGCCAAACCCGGCCGATTCCATCCCCAAAGGCTTGAACAACATCGCCTCCATCAGCTTCTCCCACGGCCTCCTCATCCTTCGCTCGGCGATCAATCCCAGAATCGAATACCCCGCATTCGAATAGAGGTACTTCGTGCCCGGCTTCACCTCCGGCTCCTGACTCAGCATCATACGCGCGTATGCCAGACGCTGCTCCGTCGGCGAGCCCGGCAGGTTGTGCATATCCCTGAACGATTTGCCCTTGGGCCAGCTTCGGCTCGACCCGGGCAATCCTCCACGATGCGCCAGTAAATCCCGCAAAGTGATATCCCGATACGATGGATCCATCTCCTCTACAATCTCCGGCAGCGCCTCGCCCAAGGTCATCTCCAATCTCAGCTTGCCGCGCTCCACCAACATCCCGACAATCGTCGCCGTCATAGCCTTTGTGCACGATCCGATATGAAACTTATCCTCTGACGTCACCCTGACGCTGCTGCCGTCCTTGCGAAAACCGGTCGCACCCCACGCCGCCGGCCGCCCTTCCAGGACAACCGCCCCGCCCAGCGCCGGCAGGTCGTATTTCACGCGAATCGCCTCCAAAAGTCCGACAACCTTGCCCGACCGCCCACGCGAAACCTCGCCGCCGCCGGCACAAGCACCAAGAACTACCGAAAGGACCACACATACTGTATGTCGCTGCCTATCCATCAAGACCTGCTCTGTGGCTTAACCCGTCGCAAAAGCCTCAAGGCTCAAATCTGCAAACAGCCCGGCTTTGTACTTATAATACGCCAGCGAGGCTACCATAACCGCGTTATCAGTGCAATATTGTTTTGGCGCCACAAGTAGCTTTTTCGCCGGGCTGCCCCCCTCACACAGCTCCTGTAAAGCCGCCCGCAGCCGGCTGTTCGCCGCCACGCCCCCGCCTAACAGCACGGTCCTGGCGCCGATTCTCTCGACCGCCCGCTCTGTCTTTTTCACAAGCACCTC
>JAGMDR010000040.1 GCA_023128595.1 Planctomycetota bacterium
GCCCTGACCTGCAACGGCCACCTACGCATTAACCGGATGAAGCGAAAAATCGAGGTGATTTGGGTAGGATTACTGATATCGATAAGGACTGAACTATGGTTTTTGGCGTTTATTTGGGAAATCTCAATTGACAATGTCTGACGAATGTGATAAGCTCGACAACGAGCATGGAGGTGGTGGTGGAGTTTTCCCCACACAAACGCCATTCGGACGGCAATTCTTGTTAGGGCCTCTTTTCGGAGGTTGGACGATGAAAAGACTCTGTATGTTCCTGGTCCCAATGGTTGCTCTGGGTGCATTTGTCGGCTTGCCGGCCGAGGCCTCGGCCGAGGTCATCCCCGTTGACTTGAATCTGGTCCCTGCCGATGAGACGAATCGAGTGGATATGACCCTGACGGCCTTAGTATCCGGCTACAAGGCAAGCGATTCGGATACATCGACAATTACGGGCAATATGACGGTCGAACTCGAAATATATTTTGACCCGGCCACACACGACGTAGTCGATGTCAACACAATCGCTTTTACCGGAGGACGCCTGTACTTCTCCGATGTGTCCTTCACGCTGAACTTCAGCCTGCTCGGCAGGATAGAGGCATCCGGCACGGGAATCGCAGCAGTTCCGAGAAGTCCTCTTGGCCCAGGGCCCGTCGAAGAGGGAAACTTCAATACGAGCGACCACGTCCTTGTTGTCGATCAGGGCCTGTTCAGCGCATACGGCACCAGTATAATCGGTGGCTTGTTCGACCCCATCACCATCGATCTGGCTGTCGAGCCGATGGAGGCTTCGTCGCACGCCATCGGAACCATCGCGGTCTCCCTGGACGCTGTGCAGGACAGCGAGGGCGCCTACAGTGTCGTTTTGAATCTGCCCGTCCAGTTCGACGAGATTGTGTTTGAGAACGAGGTGGCCACGATCAGCGTCCAGAGCGTCGGCGTCGTTGAAGCTGCAGGTTCCTTCACTCGTTGTACCCTCCGCACCGACCTGGCCGGCGACGACTGCCGCGTCGATGCCCTTGACCTCGCTGCCTTCTGCGAGCAGTGGCTCTCTTACAGTGACCTGGCCGCCTGCCCACTCTCGGCCGACCTCGCTTACGACGATTGCTATGTGGATTTCGCCGATTTTGCGGTCCTCGCCGCCGATTGGCTAAAACCCAAGGCCCAATAAGCTCCCGGCAAGATCGAAACCAGGCGCACTGCCGCAGATGCTCGCATCGAGAGCAGTTCCGGCTGGGACCCGAATACGCGTCTGCCGACGCATCCGGCCCTCACCATAGGTCTCGCACTATATAGGACGCTCATTTCGCAAGAAAATCACAAAAAGCTTGAAAAAAGTCACGTCCCTGGCGGCAAGTCAGAGATACCCGGAAAATTCTCCTCCGAAGGCCAGATTCGTGGATTGACGGAATCTCAACCCGGCCCGACGTGCACTTTGGCGTGGCCAAAGCGTATTTCCACAGTGGCGTTTGTCGCAGGCGGCAAGGAAAAAGTCTTTAGTGGGGCGACAAGAGGAAAGTTTACAGCGTTATTGGTCGATAAAATCAGACTGAAGGGAAAAAAAGTATAGTCCGGTAAACGAACATCGGTTTGGCTTGAAGGATATAATAAAGCGGGTACTATCGGGTGCCAGAGCGTGATTTGGCGAGTTTTGCTCTCTTGACAAATGGGGCTGAACGTGGTATAATATATTTGTTGCTGGATGTTCGATGCCCGTAACTTATAATGGGTTTAGGTGCGAATGATAAAGGGGAGCTTTAGTTCTTTGGTGAAAGTAGATTTTGGGGTAAGAGATGTTTGAGCGTTTTACAGACCGTGCACGTAAGGTAATGGCGCTGGCCAATCAGGAGGCCCAGCGTTTCAACCACGAATACATAGGGACTGAGCATATTCTTTTAGGGCTGGTCAAGGAAGGCAGCGGCGTTGGGGCCACCGTCCTGAAGAACCTGGACGTGGATATAAAGAAGCTGCGGCTCGAGGTGGAAAAGCTCGTCAAGAGCGGCCCGGATATGGTCACGATGGGCAAGCTGCCCCAGACCCCGCGAGCGAAAAAGGTCATCGAATATGCCATTGAAGAGGCCAGGGCGCTCAACCATAATTACGTGGGGACCGAGCATATCCTGCTTGGCCTGCTGCGAGAGAGCGAAGGGATAGCCGCCCAGGTCGTTATGAGCCTGGGGCTCAAGCTCGAGGACGTGCGCCAGGAGGTGTTGAATCTGTTAGGGGCGGGAGTGGACGACGGGCCCGCCGCCCTGGGAATGAAGATGAGCCCGACCGTGGGGCGAAAGACCAAGAGCAAGACTCCGGCGCTCGACAGCTTCGGCAGAGACCTTACCCAATTAGCGGCCGACGATGAGCTCGACCCGGTAATCGGCAGAAAGAGGGAAATCGAGCGGCTGATACAGATTCTGTGCAGGCGAACGAAGAACAACCCGGTCTTGCTGGGCGAGGCGGGGGTCGGCAAGACCGCCATTGTCGAGGGGCTCAGCCAGCAGATAGTCAATAAAGAGATCCCTGAAATCCTCAAGGACAAGCGCGTTGTCGTGCTTGATCTGGCGATGATGGTGGCCGGGACCAAGTATCGCGGACAATTTGAAGAGCGAATCAAGGCCGTCATCAACGAGGTCAGAAGGGCAAAGAACGTCGTCTTGTTCATAGACGAGCTTCACACGCTCGTCGGCGCCGGCGGCGCCGAGGGGGCCATTGATGCGTCAAACGTGCTAAAACCCGCTCTTGCCAGAGGTGAAGTCCAGTGCATAGGCGCGACCACCCTGGACGAATACAGAAAACACATCGAGAAAGACGGCGCCCTCGAAAGGCGGTTCCAGACGATAATTGTCGAGCCGCCCTCGAAAGACGAAACTCTCGATATACTCAGGGGTCTTCAGGACCGCTACGAGGCTCACCACAGGGTCCGGTTTACCGACGAGGCGCTTTTCCAGGCGGTGGAGCTGTCCACAAGATACATCACGGGCAGGTGCCTGCCGGACAAGGCCATTGACGTGATCGACGAATCCGGCGCACGGGTCCGACTCAAGAATATGACCCCACCGCCTGATTTGACCAAGATAGAAGGAAAGATCGAAAAACTCCAGAAAGAAAAGGATGAGGCGGTCAAGAACGCCGACTATGAGCGGGCGGCCGCATTGAGGGACGAGGCACAGCAGCTTCTGGACGAGAAGACGCAGATGCACAAGAAATGGTACGACGAAAACAAAGAGGCGACCGGCGTCGTGGACAACGAGATTATAGCCGAGGTTGTCAGCAATATGACCGGCGTGCCTTTGACAAGGCTGGAGAAGAAGGAGACACAGCGGCTCCTGGAGCTCGAGACTGAGCTGCACAAGATGGTTGTCTCGCAGGATGAGGCGATCACTGCGGTGGCCAAGGCCGTGAGACGCAGCAGAAGCGGTATGAAGGACCCGAATCGTCCAATGGGCTGCTTCATACTCCTCGGGCCCAGCGGTGTCGGAAAAACGCTGCTGGCTCGGGCCCTGGCGGAGTTTATGTTCAGCGACAAGAATTCACTCATTCAACTGGATATGAGCGAGTTTATGGAGAAGCACAATGTCAGCCGGCTGGTGGGCGCCCCTCCGGGCTATGTGGGCTATGAAGAGGGGGGACAATTGACCGAAAGGATAAGACGGCGGCCATATTCTGTGCTGCTGCTGGATGAGATAGAGAAGGCCCATCCGGACGTTTACAATATGCTGCTCCAGATTATGGATGAGGGCCGGCTGACCGACAGCTTCGGGAGAAGCATTGATTTCAAGAATGTCATCCTCATTATGACCAGTAACATCGGCGCAGAACTGATTAAGAATCAATCCGGCTTCGGGTTCGGCAAGAA
>JAGMDR010000400.1 GCA_023128595.1 Planctomycetota bacterium
ACCGCCTCGACCCGGCAAAGAATCTGATACGGCCCCGGCCGAAAAACCTCCTTCGACCTGTTCAGCATAAGCTCATCGGCCCCGACCAACTGTACGGCATACTGAGTTTCCGGTACTGTCATATCCCGTCCCTTGTCTGTTGCATCTCGGACCACAGGTTACGAGTCCTGCGTTACTTTCCCCAGTATTTCTTGCGGTGCAGCTTCGTCGCTCAACCCGCTCAACTTATCTTCTTCTCGCGGCTCGAGCGAGCTTCCAACCTCTCGGAAGAATTCATTTCTTGACTCAACGCTCTCAAAATTCTCCTGCGCCCACTCGCTCACATACCCGAGCCCGCACTTCTGTTGAAGCACCGAGTGCGCATAGACAATTTGTGCGCCCTTGAGAAATACCGGCGCCAACGGCGACAGCTCCGCCGTATCGAAGTCATCGACAAACTTCTGCCCCGGACTGTTCATCTCCGTGCCCATCACGACCGGGAGATGTAGCTTCTCGGCCAATTCCAGCACCTGATAGAGGTTCTCGAGCTTCTCACCCTTTTTCCCCACTGTATAATTGCGGTCCGGGATAACGTTTATCGCCGCCGCCCCCGTGCTCATGGATACTTCCAGCAGCTCCTCAATTGCTTTCTCGCCGTTACTGGTGCCATCCAGCCAGGTCAGCGTCGGAATCCCGCCGGCCGCCGCTACAAACCGATTCATATCGGCCATCAGCGGAAACGCCCCCTCGCCCGGCTGAACGTACCCCACGCCCCCGCGCTTCATAGTCCTGGCTCGAATCGTATTCAAAAGCTCTCTACTCTCGCTCAGCCAGGCCGATTCAATCTCCACACCTAACTTTCCCGACCAGAACTCGGCCAGCCGCTCTGGCTCGCCGAACAGCTCCTTCGCCTTGCGTGCGTACGCAAGACACATGTGCCGCTCCGTCGCATTGCCCGACGGCGTCAAGACAAGCACATCCCGTTCGTAATCCAGTTCCACCGGCCGAAGATATTCGTTTACCCTTCCGGCCAAATCCCGGTTCCGCTGCTGCGCCATCCTGCGGAGATCGAGCAGAAACTCCGCCTCCTTACCTTCCAGCCTGGCCCGCGGAAACCCAACCCCCATGTGATACGTTATCCCAGGCTCGCCCGGCGAGGTCATAACTCGCGTCGCAAATTCCGGCACATAGACCCGGCTCTCTAATCCCGCGCAGCCCTTGAGCCCCAGCAGCCTCGCAGCATCGAGAAATTCCTCCAGGGCATCCAAAACGTCGAAGTCCACCACGCCCGCAACGGCCAACCCGGCCTTGCGAGCCAGCCACGCGAATTTGCTCGGTGAATAACCGTACGTGTTATACGAAAAAAAAGTATGGCAGTGTATATTGACGTCGGTCCCCGCCTCGGGCAATTCGATCCGGCCCATCTCGACTTTTTCGCAAAGCCCCGCCAAAGCCCGCTTCCTCTCAACAGCCTCGAAACTATCTAACTTACCTTCCAGTTCCTCAGTCAAAACAGATCATCCTTATTCTGCTTTCCAAATTCTCAATTCTTAATTCTCTCGTATTGTTCTTTCCAGACTGCTGCATCCTGCGGCTGGTATTCTTTCAACTCGAACGACTTGCGAACAATCTCCCTGGCCTCGCTGAGCGTCTTTATCTGTCCGGTCGCTATGGCCTGCATCAGGATATTGCCGCTCGCCGTCGCCTCTATCGGCCCGGTGATCACCTTCATACCCAGCGCATTGGCCGTGAATTGGCAGAGCAGCTCATTTTGTATCCCGCCCCCGACGATATGCAGCACATCGACAGTCTGGCCCGTAGCGTCCTGGATATATTCCATCACCGCCCGATACCGCAGCGCCAGGCTCTCTAATATAATCCTTATCATCTGGCCCTTGTCGTCGGTCGTTTTTTGCCCCGTCCGCTCCAGATACTCATTTATCCTCTTAGGCATGTCCCCCGGCGGCAAAAACGCGCTCTCGTCCACGTTCAAGTGACACGCAAACGGCTCGGCCTGCTCCGCCAAGGCCTCCAGCTCATCGTAAGACAGCTCCGTCCCCTCACGCTGCCACTGCCTGCGGCACTCCTGCATCAGCCAAAGCCCCATTATGTTCTTCAACAGCCGAATCGTATTCTCAACTCCGCCCTCGTTCGTAAACTCGTATCGATAAGTCTTATCGCTGACAATCGCCTCGGGCACCTCCACCCCCATAAGGCTCCACGTCCCCGACGAAAGGTACGCCCACCTGCCCTCGCTCGCCGGGACCGCCGCCACCGCCGAGGCCGTATCGTGCGCCCCGATAGCGATAACCGGAATAGGCCCGCAGCCGAGCTCTTGCCCGACCTTCGCGCTCAATTGCCCCACAACCGTCCCGGGCGCCACAACCTTCGGCAGAATACCGCTCGGCAGCGAAAGCCCGTCCATAATCGCCTTCGACCACCGGCCCGTCCGCATATCCATAAATTGAGACGTGCTGCCTAACGTATATTCCGCAAAAATCTTCCCGCTCAGATAGTAGCTCACCAGATCGCCAATGAAAACAAGGTCCTTCGCCTTGGCCAGAGCAATCGAATTAGCCAATCGCATCGCCAACAGTTGATAGAGACTGTTGAGCTGCATAAACTGAATGCCGCTATTGTCGTAGATATCGCGCTTGGGCATCAGCTCGAACGCCTTCTCCTGCATCCCGTTCGTCTGGCTGTCCCGATAGTGATAGGGATTCTCGACCAGCTTGCCGTCGCCGTCTAACAACCCGAAATCGACGCCCCAGCTATCCACCCCTATCCCCCAGATCTGGGTCCGCGCCGCCTTGGCCGCCTTGCTTATCCCCACTTTGATTTCGCGCATCAGCTTCTCGACGTCCCACTTCAGCGACCCATCCTCCTCTATCGGCCCGTTCCCGAACCGATGAATCTCCTCTAAGATAATCTTCTGGGCCGATACCGACCCGATCATCACTCGCCCGCTCTCAGCCCCAAGATCAACCGCAATATATTTCTTAACTTCCGCCATCGTTAATTCCTCTTAAAAACCAGCTCTTCCCTGTTTCTTGTCCTTCACCGGCGCCCACACCTCTTAGCCATTGCTCACCAAGACGCCGGAAAAGGGGTTTATAAACCATATCTGGGGCATTGTAAACCCAAAATATATGCTGCGAACCGAGGGGATTGTGAAGAAATCAATGAACAATACCCGGCTTTGCCCGTAGGATTAAGAAAGCAAGGCCAGGGCAGGCTAAAGCCATATTATTATGTTTCGCTTAGCCATCATATTTTATTCTGCCTTATTTTTCATATCACCCCTGCCCTCAAGGCTCGATTAGTTCTCTTGTTGCCGGTGCATTCTCCCGTTGCTCGGCAGCAAAGACGAGCATGCTAATCCGCCGAGAGTCTAAAAGCTGATTCAGCCTGCATAATCCGGGTATAGGCCCGTAGCCTTACCGTCATAATATATCTGTCATACGCTTTTGGAAGGGCAGGAAAATGAAGCCAACAATCCTCTTAGGTGCGTTATTGGTGCTGCTCACATCCCTTTTCGCCCCCGCCGCGGTCCATCTGGTCCCGGACCAGTACCTCACCATCCAGCAGGCCATCGACGACTGCAACGCCGGCGACACCGTCGTCATCGCCCCCGGCACATACACCGGCCCAGGAAACCGAGATATAGACTTTCTCGGCAAAGCCATCACGGTCCGCAGTACCGACCCCAACAACCCCAACATCGTCGCAGCAACCATCATCGATTGCAACGGCGCTGGCCGCGGATTCAGGTTTGATGGTGGTGAGGAGCCAGATTCCGTTCTCGCCGGCTTGACAATCACGAATGGGTATGGCCCAGATGATGCGTACATTGACTATATCACGTGGTCCGCCGGGGGTGCGATCTTCTGCGAAGACAGTAGCCCCACGATTATAAACTGTAGGATCACCGCCAGTTCAGCCCAAAAGGGCGGCGGGATTTGCTGCAGCAGCAGCAGCCCTGCCATCATAGGCTGCACAATCAGTACTAACTGGGCCTGGTCCGGTGGTGGAATCTGCTGTTACAACAGTATGCCGACATTGACCAACTGCCTCCTCGTCGGTAACTCGACTGAGAATGGAGGCGGCGGTGGAATGTATAACTACAAAAGCTATCCAAATCTAACGAACTGCATTTTCATTGGGAACGATGGAGGCTGGGGTGGCGGCGCAATATGTAACCTATCCGGCAGCTTTACAATTAACAACTGCACGATCACCGGCAATTCAGCAGATTCAGGTGGCGGCATCAATTGTGCGGGATCGGCAATTGCCAATCCAAAGATAGATAACAGTATACTGTGGGGCAACGCTGCTGACACCGGTCCACAAATCACATTCAACTCATCCAGCCCATTCCATCTGATGGTCTCATACAGTAATGTGGAAGATGGGCGGGGGCGTGTACACGCCGAACCTTCCAACGCTGTCGATTGGGGCCCCGGCAATATCGACACCGACCCTCGGTTTGTCGATGATGATAACTACCATTTGTCGCTTTATTCACTCTGTATCAACGCCGGTGATCCATGCAACAACGCCACCTCTGCGGAAACTGACATTGATGGAGAACCACGGGTTATTAATGATCGTGTTGATATTGGGGCGGACGAGGTAGATTATGAAGGACCGTTTCTCGGAGTCTCACCTACGAAGTTTGCATTCGACGCAAATGAAGGCGGCTCCAATCCGGAGCGGCAAATCCTGTTCATTCGTAATGCCGGCACAGGCACAGTCGATTGGGAAATGAGCAACGACTGCACGTGGCTAAAGACTCAGCCTGACAGCGGCAGTTCGGCAGGGCAAGCCGATGAGGTTACGTTCGATGTGAACATAGCGGGCCTTACATTGGGCAAATACAACTGTATTGTGACAGTCTTGGCTCCGAGTGTGGTAGACAGTCCACAAAGTGTGGCGGTTGGTTTGCACATCCGCAGGCCGGTGGTGTATGTGCCATGCGACTTCCCCTCCATTCAGGCTGCTATAGATGACTTGCTCGAAGGAGGGACGGTAATCGTGGCCGATGGTATATACAGCGGAGAAGGAAATCATGACATCGATTTCAAGGGAAAGGCGATTACCGTGCGAAGCGAAAACGGCCCTGAAAACTGCATCATCGACTGCTCCGATCCCGAGCGTCGGTATGCCCACCGCGGGTTTGGTTTTCACAGCGGTGAGGATAGCAATTCGGTCCTCAGCGGATTCACTATCACCAACGGCCATGCTGCGAGCTGTCCCAGGTCTCGCGGTGGAGGGGCCATTCTGTGTTCTTCCAGCAGTCCGACAATTGCGGATTGCATCGTTGTCAAGAACAAGGCTATTGGCTATTGCCGGGCCTTGGGCAGTGCCGGTGGGGGAATCTTTCTCGACCAATGCAGTCCGGCGATAGCCAACTGTATCATTGTCGGCAACGTGTCTAACGAGGGTGGCGAGGGTGGCGGAATCTTCTGCCGGCAGAGCAGCCCTATTATCACCAACTGCACGATATGTGACAACTCCGGCGATGGAATAATGTCCTACGACGGGAGCAATCCTGTTATTGTCAATTGCATTTTCTGGGGCAACACATACGATCAAATACGTACCGAATCCGAGGGATCCTATTATGGACCCAGCTCAGCGGTTGTGGCATTCAGTAACGTACAGGGCGGCTGGCCCGGGCTGGGCAATATTTCAGAGGACGCGCTCTTTTTCGACCACGGATATTGGGACCCCAACGGCACGACCCATACGACCTACGACGATTTCTGGGTAAATGGCGACTATCACTTGAAGAGTAATGGCTGGCGCTGGGATGCCCAGCGTAAAGACTGGACCTGGGACGAGATCACCAGCCGATGTATCGACGCGGGGAATCCTGGCTGGCCGCTTGGAGACGAACCGCTGTCCATTTACGCCGACCCCAATAACGAATGGGGCCGGAATCTTCGTATAAATATGGGTGCGTACGGCGGTACAGCCGAAGCAAGCATGCCACCATACGGCTGGGCCATACGCTCCGACTACAACAACGACGGCATTGCCAACTTCACCGACTTTGCCTGCTGGTCAATATATCACGGATATATCCTGCCCGAACCGCCCGACGACTCAAGTCCAAGCCCTACTCTCAACTCTGCAGATTTGGCCCTCCTCGCAGACCGCTGGCTGGACCAGACAACCTGGTTCACAACTCCCTCGCCGGCATCTTCTTTGCCGCCGAATGCTGCAAGCAATCCCGACCCTCCCGACGGGTCGGTAGGTATCAGGCTTGCTCCGGTTCTAAGCTGGCAGGGCGGCTTTGACGCCGTATCGCACGACATCTACTTCGGCACCGCAAATCCACCCCCATTTCAGACCAACCAACCAGGCAGAACGTTCGAGCCAGGTCCATTATCCCCGCTCACCGTGTACTACTGGCGAATTGACGAGGTCAAGCCCTACGGAACAACCGTAGGCCCTGTCTGGACTTTCACAACGAGCAGTGCCGGAGGAAGGTAAGCCCCGGAACATTTAGCACGAATTTGCAGAATTTTTTCGTTGACAAGCCGCTTGTTGTCGGTATAATAGCAGCCACATACTCATTATTGAAGGGGTACAAAAATGGCGTGGAGAATAAAAGCAACATCATTCGCTCTCGTAATCCTGTCCGCGATCCTGCTGGTGTCCATGCCGCTGGCGCCATTGGCCCCGGCCGATACGTCCGACGATCCGGCAGGCACAGCCGACACTGTCAGTGTCCTCGTTCTCGCACCCAAGGCGATCTACACCCGCACACCCGCGGCAGTCTCGGTGACCGCAATGAAACTTGCCGACAGGACTCCGGCCCAGGTGCCCGTCAGGGCCCGGCTCAGAACGGACTCTACCACATCGTTGCTGCTCTTCAGCGGGGACACCGACGACGACGGCAGGCTGACCGCCCATTTCGAGACGCCCGAGGTCGAGCCTGGAGCGTATTCAATCGAGATCCAAGTGGGCGGTCTCTCCGAGCCCCTCACGGCCGATGTCCAGGTCCGCCAGATGCCGGTGCTGCTCATCGAGACCGACAAGCCGATCTACAAGCCCGGCCAGACCATCAAGGCCCGTGTCCTGCTGCTGACCAACAACCTCAAGCCCACCTCGTCCGACGTAAGCGTCGAAATCACCGACGGCAAAGGCGTCAAGATATTCCGAAAGCCCCTGACGACAAACGCCTTCGGCGTCGCGCCCTTCGAGCTCGACCTCGCCACCGAGCTAAACTACGGGACCTGGAAAATCACCGCAGAATCCGGCTCAGCATCCGGCATACTCGACGTCCGCGTCGAAAAATACGTCCTCCCGCGATTCGACGTCGAGCTGATAACCGACCGCGATTACTTCCTCGTGGACGAAGAAATCGTAGGAACCGTAAAAGCCAATTACTTCTTCGGCAAACCGGTTGACGGGACCGTCGAAATCCGCGCCAGTCGTTACGTCGGCGTCTGGGAGGAATACGCAACCTACACCGCTGCGCTTACCGAAGGCGCCGCCGATTTCACCCTGCCCGCCGTCGGCTACGTAAGCGGCACGCCCGGCGCAGGCGGCGCAGGCAGCGCCCAGCTTGAAGTCACCGTCACGGACACATCCGACCACGATGAGAAAACAACCAAGCTGCTCAAGATAACCGTCTCGGCCATCCGGCATCAGCTTATCGCCACCTCACGCGCGCTGACTCCGGGCCGGTCGTTTGATGTACTCCTCGTGGCCGAAACGCCCGACGGCGAACCCATCAGCGTCGCTGCAAGAATCCTCTGCGAATATTATAACGAGTACCACAACAAGATCTCCGAGGAAACCGTCTCGTTGGCGAACCTCAACGGCTCAGCCACCGTCTCCTTTACCGCACCCAAGGATACCGCCTGGGCCTGGCTCAAGAGTTCGGCCCAAGCAGATGACCAAGAGGGCGAGGCCGAATTAGTCATTTACGCCGCCTATTCCCCTACCGACAGCTTCCTCCACATCAGCCGCGCTTCCGATGCCTCGGTCAATGTCGGAGATACCGTTACAATCGAGGCATTTCGCACCCACGAGGCCACGGTCTATTACGACGTCTTCGCCAACGGCCGCACCGTCTTCTCCGATGCCACCATCGACTCCCGGATCGTCTTCCAGGCGACCGGCCAGATGGTCCCCGCCGCTAAGGTCGTCGCATATATCATCAATCCGAACAACGAAATATCCGCCGACACGCTCGGCCTCGAGGTAAATATCCACAATCCCGCCGAGCTTGACGTGCAGTTCGACGCCGAGCAGGTACTGCCCGGCGACGCCGTCAAGCTCTCCGTTCAGGCCGACGCCGAGGCTATGGTCGGCATCGCCATCGTCGATGAGTCGGTTTATGCCCTGAACGAGGGCCGGCTCAATATGCAGCAGGTCTTTGACGAGCTCGAACGCCGATTTATGGAGCCCCAATTCGAAACGCACGATTCCTACTACTCAACTCATGGCGCCTACGATGTCTTCGACGAGGCGGGTCTGCAGGTCCTGGCCTCCGATTCCTTCGAAGTACCCCAGGGCCGAGATGTCTGGGACTGGAGATGGGATTGGGAAAACGCCGGAGGTGGCGGCGGCCCGCCGGAGGCAAACGGCGGTGATGCCCCCCTTGCCGAAGTTACCCGTATCCGTCAGTTCTTCCCCGAAACCTGGCTGTGGGTGCCCGACTTGCTCACCGACCCCGACGGCGCCGCCGTCATCGACCTGACGGCGCCCGACAGCATCACCACCTGGCGACTCCACGCAGTATCAACATCGAACAAGGGCCTGGGCATCGCCGAATCCCAACTGCTCGTCTTCCAGGAGTTCTTCGGCGAACCCGACCTGCCCTATGCCGTCACCCGCGGCGAGCAGTTCCCCGTTCGTGTTCAGGTATTCAACTACCTCGATGAGCCCCAGCTCGTCCACGTCGAGCTGACCGATGCCGATTGGTTTGACCTGCTCGACCCCGCCCTGCAAAAGGTCTCGGTCAACGCCAACTCCGTCGCCCTGGCCTCGTTCCTCATCCAGCCGAAAAAGCTCGGCCGCAACACCCTCGAGGTTACCCTCCGTTCGGTCCTGCGTGCCGATGCCGTTCGCAAAGAGCTCCTCGTCGAGCCCGAAGGCACCCAACGCGAGTTGATAACCAACGGGATGATTAAGGCTGGCCAAACGCTAACACTCGATGCGAATATGCCACCATACTGCGTCCCAGGCTCCGAAAAGCTCCTCCTGACCATCACGCCCAGCCTCGTCGCCCAGAGCATTAACGGCCTCGACGACCTGCTTCAGGTCCCATACGGCTGCGGCGAGCAGAATATGATGTTCTTCACGCCGGATGTCGAAGTACTTCGCTACCTCGACGCCACGGGCCAGCTCACCCCCGAAGTCCGGGCTAAGGCCGAACATTTCATCACCTGCGGCTACCAGCGAGAGCTCACGTACCGCCGAGGCGATGGCTCATTCTCCGCTTTCGGCGATAGCGACGACTCCGGAAGCTTGTGGCTGACTGCTTTTGTCCTTGATAGTTTCAGCGCCGCCCGAGACATCCAGACCATCGACGAAACCGTCCTCGCCGCCGCCGCGGCCTGGATCGAGTCTCACCAGTTGGACGACGGTTCCTGGGAACCCATAGGCTTCATACACCACAAAGAGATGATCGGAGGTATGCAAGGCGCTTACGCGCTTACCGCCTTCGTCGCAATAGCCCTGGCGGATTACGGCTCGGCTGAACCCAGCGCCCTAACCGACGCCTCACAATATCTTGTTGATAATCTCTCCACTGTCCAGGATGATGCATACGCCCTGGCCATCGCTGCCCTGGCCTTCGCGCGTCTCGGCAATTCCACAGCCGCCGACGCCGCTATCGCCAGACTGCTGGAGATTGCCGTTACAGACGGCGACGGCATCCACTGGCAGCCGCACCCAATCGAGACCACCGCCTACGTCGCTCTGGCTATGATCGAAACCGAAAAGCCACAGGCCAACGGTGCTATTAAGTGGCTCGCCCTCCAGCAGAACAGCCGCGGCGGCTTCGGCTCCACCCAGGACACTGTAATGGCGCTAAAAGCACTGATGACTGCCGCCCGGGTCCAAACCCGCAATGTTAACTTGACCGTAACCGCCAAATCACCCGACGAGACTATTCTGGCGCAGTTCACCGTTGATACCAACAACTTCGACGTCCTCCAGATTGCAGAGCTGCCCCCCGGCACCCATATCGAGCTGGCCGCGACCGGCTCCGGCGAGACCCGATATCAGCTCGTCCGTCGCTTTAACGTTTTTCTCAGGGACGAGATTGTCAACAACGGCATGGCCCTTGAAGTAATCTACGACGCAAGCCACGTCGATGTGGACGACATCGTAAACGTCACCGCTACCGTTCGCTACTTTGGCCACGCGGGCGAGTCCGGAATGATGATCGTTGATATAGGAGTGCCCACCGGCTTCGCGCCCGTCCAGCAGTCACTGGATGACCTCGTCGAGGCCGGGACCGTCAGCAAGGTGGAAGTTGCCGGGCGAAAGGTTATCCTCTATGTCGATGGCCTGACTTCCGGTGAGCAGCGCTCCTTCACTTTCGCCGTAATAGCCCGCTTCCCTGTTCGCGCGGTCATACCCGACAGCAAGGCCTACCTCTATTACGAACCGCAGATACGCGCCGAAGACGCCGGCGAAAGCATCACGGCCGGCATGCCCATCCCCATCAGCATAAAGGATTTCGAGGGCTTCGCAACATTTGCCCAAGAGTGGCTTCAGGCTGGAGAACACTTAACCTTCGATCTGGACGGTGATCAGGACGTGGATTTCGAAGACTGGGACATCGCGAACGCCTGGCTCGACAATTGCCCGTAGTGATGATCAAGAACATCGGCTATGGCCCCGCTCCCGGCTGGGTGGCAGCCCCTCGAGCCCCAGGTCGCAGATCGGCCGCCGGACGGAGGCTTGGGGATGGTTCGCAGCGGCAAACAACAAACCGATTACCCAAAAACCCGGCCACACCTCCGCACGGCCGGCCAAAGCGCAGAAAGTTCCTCCGGCTGGCTTCAAAAGAATTGTGGTCGAACTGCTCCCCCGATTACCTGCTCGTAACCGGCCTCTCAGGCTGGAAGCGCATCTTCGCCTGCCCGATCAGATAGAAACTGCCCGTAATCAAAATCAGGTCTTCTCTGCTGATCGCGCTCCTGGCAAGCCGCAGCGCTTCGCCCAGACTCATTGCCGTCTGGTACATCTTCCCGCATATCTCCGTGTACAAATCCCCCAGATCCTGCGGAGGCATCGCCTTCGGCGAGTTGCTGCGGGTAAAGATCACCTTGTCGGCCCCGTATTGTAGGTTGCCGAGCATCATCCTGGCATCTTTATCATTGTTGCAGCCGAAGATCACCACCATAGAATCATAGGGGATATTCTGCCCGACCGCGTGAATCAGCGCCTTGATGCTCGCGGCGTTATGAGCGGCGTCAATCATAATCCTCGGATCATCGCAGATCATCTCCATCCGGCCGACCAATGATACCTGATGAAGTCCTTTAGCGGCCTTCTCGCTGTCGATCTCGTAGCCGCTTGACTTGAGCTTGTCCAGCATCGCAAGGGCCAGCCCGCAGTTGATTGCCTGGTGTTTGCCGTGCAGTGGCACGCGGAGATGCTCGAACTTGCTCGTCGGCGTTGTCAGGCAGATCCTCGTGTGCGGACCATGCTCACGCGACGTTTCAAATCGTTGCGAAAAGTCTATTTCGCTGCTGCCGGTTACACTCAGCGGGGCCTTCACGGCCTCGGCATGCGACTTGAGAACGTGCATCGCCGCGGGCTCCTGCTGGACCGTCACAGCCGGCACACCTCGCTTGAAAACACCCGCTTTCTCCTTTGCAATGCTGTCAATAGTCTCTCCAAGCTGGTTCTGGTGGTCAAGGCTCAAACTCGTTATCCCGACCACTTCGGGCTTTATAACGTTCGTACTGTCCAATCTGCCGCCCAAACCGGTCTCTATCACACCGATATCGACTTTCGTATCGGCAAAATGCAAAAACGCCAGCGCAGTCATTATCTCAAAAAACGTCGGAGGATCGCTCTTCGACAGCTTCTCTACCGGTGCGTGCACCCGGTTCAGAAGCCTGTACATCTGTCTTTCGCTGATCATTTCGGAGTTGACCGTTATCCGCTCGTGCAGGTGCACCACGTGCGGAGACGTGTACAACCCCACTTTGTAGCCGTTTGCCTCGAGCATCTTCGCCAGCATCGTGGCTGTAGAGCCTTTACCCTTTGTGCCGGCTATATGGGCTGTAGGGATTTTCTTGTGTGGATTTCCCAATAACGACAGCAGTTTCTCCATCCTTTTGAGGCTGAACGTGCTGATGTTATACCGTAGATGCGACTGCTTCTCATAGTCCGTCTGCGCAAAAAGATAGCTCATGGCCTCTTTGTAGCTCCGAAAGGCCCTTTTGTGCTTGACCTTGGCTGCCTTGGAGGAGGAGGTTTTCTTGGCCCGTTTCTTTCCGGTTGTTCTTATTGATTTCACCATTAAGCAAGACGCATTATACCCCCCAAAACCTTGCAAGTCAATC
>JAGMDR010000401.1 GCA_023128595.1 Planctomycetota bacterium
GAGCCGAAGACCTTAGGCGAGCAGAAATCAAAGGCCGCCCAATTGGGAATCAAGCAGCTTATGCAGTTGGGTGTTCAGCCGGACATCATCGCGTGCAGGGCGGGCAGTCCCGTCACCGAAAAGGTCCGCCAGAAGATCAGCATTTACAGCAATGTTCCTATCGGGCGGGTGATCAGCCTGCCGGATTCGGCCAGCATCTATATGATACCGGCGATGATTAGAGACGTGGGGCTTGATTTCGAGGTGGCCAGGCTGCTCAAGATCGACGACCGAATCGATCTGCGGCACGAACGCAGGGCCTGGGCCCAGTGGTGCGATTTCACGGACAAGATCGGCTCGGCCGATCACCAGGTAACGATCGGCATCATAGGCAAATACACATCGGTCCGCGACAGCTACGCCTCGATAATCAATGCACTTGAGCACGCCGGCATCGCACTCGGTTCCAAGGTCAATATAAAGTGGACTGAAACAACGAACATAACCGACGAGAATGCAGGCGACGAGCTTGCGGACGTGGACGGGATTATCGTGCCCGGCGGGTTCGGCACCCGCGGCGCCGAAGGGAAAATAGCGTGCATAAAATATGCCAGGGAGAATGATCTGCCGTATCTGGGATTATGCTTCGGGTTTCAGATGGCAGTGATAGAATTTGCTCGCAACGTTTGCGGCCTGACGAAGGCAAACAGCACTGAGATTGAGCCGGAGGGCCCGGAGCCGGTAATCGACATATTGCCGGAGCAGAAGAAAATCGAAGGGCTCGGCGGCAATATGCGGCTCGGGGGCAGGGACGTGGAGCTAAAGGCACAGACGATGGCATGGAGGCTTTTCGACAAGGCCAATTCGGTCAGAATGCGGTTCAGGCATCGGTACGAGGTTGACCCACGATACATCGAACAGCTTGAAAAAGCCGGGCTGGTATTCTCCGGAAAGGCGCCCAATCAACCGATTATGCAAATTCTCGAGCTACCCTCTCATCCATTTTTTATGGGCACTCAGGCACATCCGTGCCTGACCTCGCGCCCGCTCAAGCCTCAGCCGATGTTCGTCGGACTCGTGGCGGCGGCGATGCAAAGACGCCGGCCGGGTGAGAAATTGCCCGATTGCATAAAAGCCGTCCGGAAAGTTTGCAGCCAGAGCAGTTGACGCCTGATTGTGAAAGGCTATGTGCCAGGCTATTGTTGCTGCTTTTCCGGTTCGTTTTAGTCTTTTACCTTAGCCTTGAGCTGCTCTATTTGCGCCTTGAGAGTCTTGTTTTCCGCACGGAGTTTTGTGATTTCTTCCATCACAACTGCCAGGACATCGTTGACCTTTTCCTGAATATTCTGCTGCAGCTTTTTTTTGCAGTCTTCTGTTTGCTTTTGACAATCGGCGAGTTTCTTTTCCTGGCGTTTGATTTCGCCGGCGTGCTGGCTCTTGAGGCCTTCGATTTCCCTGGCGCGCTGAGCCAATTGTTTTTTTAGCTCGATGTTTTCAGCGGCTATAAGTCTGCTTTTTTTCTCACTTGGCGTCTGGGCTTCTCCACAGCCGGCCGCGAACATAAGAGCAACACCCACAGCCAAAACAAATGCCTTTTGAACCGGTCTTTTCATTTCAGCATCCTTTCGAACAAGTACTCTGCAAAACCTACAAGATCTCGGCCCCACTATATCAGCTACCGTCCTACCGTCAAGCATCTATTGTACTTTAGACCCAACCAGTTATCGACAAATACCAGAAGGTCCAGCATATCGATGGAACCATCAGGGGGAATGCTAATGTCACAGTCAGAATTGTACCGGCCCTGTCCATCCTCAGCCAACCACGCCGCCGCCAATACCGCAAAGTCATCAAGGTCCACGTCTCCGTCCGGCTCGAAGTCACCGGCAACCGGAGTAATGAAGATTATCTGCCGGTACCCGGCCAACTCGGCATTGACCGGATTGCTGAGAGTTACGCGAACCTTCCAGAGGTCCTCGATCGGGGGGATTTCAAACTGAATGTGCTTGACGGTTTCTCCGGGAATGAACTGCAAAGAGCCGCTGTCATAAAGTCCGTCCTCTGTAACAATGGTGAAGTCCACTGATACAGAACTTGTGGTGAAGGTGCTCAGACGAACGGGGATTGTGTCCGAAATCTCAGCCAGATCAAAGACATCCCCAAGTGTTGCCAGGCCGATTCCTACTTTGTCGCCGGGTGTGGGCAAGAATTGTCCGAGCAGATCGAGCTGATTGGAGTCGTGCTGAGGGTCCCAGATCACGTTGTTGGGATGGTTGTCATTCCGAGCGCTGAGGTAGTTGCTCTGGATATCCATTTGAGAAAGATGCACTTGCCAGTTGTCCCATGCCCGGCCCCAGACGTCCCGCGTATTGAAGATAAGCAGCGAATCGCTCACTGTCAAGAAGCCGCCATAGCTCCAATCGTAATTATCCCCAAAGCGGGCCCCCACCAGATTAGCTGTGCTAAGGCAGTGGACTGCATTGACATCCGGGGCACTGTATCCACATTCGATTCCTTGTCCGCAGTTCAAGGTAACTGTGTCATTGACGCGGGCAATTTTTGGCCCCGACCAGGCCATAGCTTCGTGATAGAACGATTCAAACCAGCAATTATCGACCGTGACGGAACCTGCTGCGCTGGCGCCTGCATCAATGCCATCGTCCGGGGCCCAGCCGATGAGGCAATCAGTCAAAGAATGTACTCCGTCGGTCAGATAAATGGCATCGTTGTCGGCATCGACGTAGGGATCGGTGGCCGAGGGAAACTCGATCAGTGCGCAATCTTCAAGGATTACAGTGCCACCATTGTAC
>JAGMDR010000402.1 GCA_023128595.1 Planctomycetota bacterium
GTTTGAGCGTGCCACTCGGTCGGCGTGTTTGTTCAGGCTGGATGGCCAGGTACAGGTATGCACAGCCCATTTACCTGCTGGAAACGCTTGTGGATCGCAGCCGGTTCCGGAGAACCTGTTACAAGACAGCCAACTGGATCTTGGTAGGCCAAACGCAAAGCCGTAGCTGTAATGACCGAGATCGGACCACCCAGGTCCCTGCCAAAGACATCTGCGTTTACCCTTTGATTAACTAATCCCACTTGAACTTCAACTTCGGAATCCCCTTCGTCAGCTCTTCAATTCGCTCCTTAACAATCTTCTCTATGAACTTCTCGTTCCTCCACTCTTTGATATCCGCCTTGCTTTTGTTGATCTGTTCGTGCAGGTCCTTGAGCCTCTTGAGCAGGTGCTCGAAAGCGATCTGCTTTCTCCTGACAATCAGCTCGAATCTGTTTTCCACCACTTCCTGGAGCTTCGCAGCCAATTCGTTTCTTTTCTTCTCGTCCTTTTCTCTCTTGATTCTTTGGATCAGGTCATCTCGCCTCTTCTGCAGCTCCAAATCCTCCATCAGGACCTTCGCCAATTCAGGGTTCCACCTCGACGCTTCGTAGATCCGCCAATATTTCCTCTTCAAGAGGTCAAGTTTCTTATTATAAAGCTCGGGGTCTTTCGGCTTGATCTTGGCGAGATCTTTCGCCTCTCTCTGATAGTTCTTGGCCAGCCATTCAAGAAACTCAGCGTCCATTCTCCGTCTGAAGCTCTCTATTCGCTCCCTGAATATCTTGGCGAGCTCCTCTCCGCCGTGCTCTCTAAGCTGGCTCCTGAACTCATCCAGATCATCTTTCTTGCGCAGCTCCGCCAGCTCTTTCGCCTTTGCCGGGTCCCTTTCCTTGATCTGCTTCATAATCCGGTCGATTTGCTCATCCGTCAGATCGAAACGCCTTCGGCCCGGCCCTCTTCGTTGGCCTTCAGCCCAGATGCCTGCCTCGTCTTTCTTGTCCGCCTCCGCCGACCCGCAAGGCAAGGCACACACCATCAATACCGCCCCCATCACCAAAACCAAAACTCCACGATGTAACTCCATTATTCTTACCCCTTTTCCCAAAAACTGCCTTCTATTTCCCTAAGCTCCGTCTCGAGTTCATCAAGGGTCGATTCACCGTTACTGCTTTCGCCCAAGAGCAATGCCTTGACTTCATTTTCAATCCGCTCGATCTCCGCCGCAAAAGACGCTAAATGCAGGTCATCCGCCGCAATATTGTCGCTCTCCCAGATCGCCGTCGGTATAAAGCCCGCGGTAAAATGCTCCACAACATTCCCCGGCTGCCTATCGAGCGACCTTATCCCAATACCCACAAAGATAATCACCGCCGCTGCCGTCGCTATCTTTAACGCTATTTGCCTAAAATGATGCCGCTTTCTCTGATACGCCAGCCTCGCCCCCATTTGGGCCTTTATCCCAAGCAAGACATCCAAACTCGGCTCCGGCGCAGGGTGCCGGCCCAAGATCTGCTCGCCGCGCTCAATATCCTCTGCCATCTCTCTCGCACGCTCGGCCTCGACAAATCGCCCCAACAATTCCCTGAGATTCTCCCCTTGTCTATCTTTCATAATACCACTACTCCATCATCTCTCGCAGCCTCTTGAGCCCTCGGTGCAGCTTCGAGAGCGTCGTACCTATCGGCTCAGACCGCAATTCTGCTATTTCCCTTAAACCCAACTGCGAATAAAACCGCAACATTATCAACTCTCTCGTCCCGGCGTCCAGCTTGCCAAGCTGTACCTGCAACCTGTCGATTTTGTCGCTCTCAGACCTTTTCGACTCCGTTATTACCGCTTCAAGCTCTTGTCGCCGGACATCGAGTAGTTTTTTCCATCGCTGCTTGCCCCTAAGATAATCGTGGAAAATGTTCGAGGCGATCTTAAACAACCAGCTCTCAAACGCACCACCCTTGTACGACCCGATTTTCTCCACTAATCTGACAAATAGCTCGCTCAGCAGGTCTTCGCTAAGCTCATTTTTGCCCGTCAATCGGTAGAAATAACCGTAACACCGGCTCCCGTACTCATCGACCAGCTCTGAAAAGCACTCGGCATCATCGTTCTTACAGCCGCTGATTATACGGGCTAACTCATCGCTTGTTGCCATATCAAAGCGCTTCTATTCACAGGTATAGACGGTCTCCGATGCCGATTTATTGCATAAAAATCCAGTTATCGGCCCTACGCCGAGCTCCTCCACCCACCCCTTCAAACCCACGCCCAATAACAACGCAACGCAGCCCACCATCACTGCCCATTCGACCAAGATCGACCTTTCTAACACCAAGAAATTACGGTTCATCCGGATAATACGTAGGCCCCCAAAGCCCGTTGCCCAGCGCATCGGCGTCGCCCTCACCCAAAGCTGGGCCAGCGACGAGGCGCTGCAATGGGCGCCCCGCTTGCCTGTTGCCGAGGCAGAACTCTCAACTCCCACGTATTCATCGCACGCAGGAGTGCTCTTTTGTACAACAATACCTACCCATTTCCCGAATGAGCCTAATTCTCTCCAAATATAATACCATATTCCCCAGCCAATTTGAAATCTGAAATCCGGCTTGCCGCCAAACTTGTGCCCGCCTGTTACCGGCGAACGTGCCTGGCGGGAATGCATTCTCCGCGGTCAATTAGGGGCCTTCTTCGTCTTCGTCCTCATCGTCGTCGATCTTCCAGCGATCGGACTCGTCGATATCCTCGATCTCGCGCTCCATATATTTAAATAGTTTATCCTGAATCGGTGCCAGTTTTCCGTACCACTTGAGCATGCTCTGGTAGCTCGCCACCAGCATATCTAAGCGGATCAACTGCCATTTGGCTATGCACTCCGGCTCCTTGATGTTGGAGAACGGATCGCACTTGAATGTCTTTTTGCCGTCGGCCTCCACCTCGCACAACTCGCAATCTTTGCACTGAATCATTTTTGCACCCAAATCTGTCCTGGCCACTTGATACTTTATTTTTTAGTTTTTCACTTTGAATTTTCAATTTTTTATAATACCATACATCCAAAAGGGTTAAAAGTGTTTTGCAGTAAAGATTTTTGGGTATGTTTCTGGAGCAATAGATGGCAAAACCGAGGCGCAGGCGAAAGGTGGGCAGCAAGAAGCGGCGTGCCCGCTGGAAAATCCGTCACAAAATAAGCTGATTACCGGCTTTGAGCCTCGTGTATATCGGATACCAGGCCGAGCCATGCGGTTGGATATGCACGTGCGTAGTGCGATAAATGAAGCATTTCACAATCACTTTCGAGCCTGACGGCAAGCAAATCTCAATTCACTCTGGCGCGACACTCCTGGAGGCCGCCGGCCAGGCCGGCATCATCTTAAACAGCGTGTGCGGGGGCACAGGGATCTGCAAGAAGTGCATAGTCGCGCTGGAGCCGGACGACCGGCTGGTTCAGGCCTGTCAGTACCGCGTCGAAAGTGATCTTACCGTCACAATCCCGCCGGAATCGAGGTTCTTCGAGCAGAGAATCCTTCAACACGGCGTCGATGCACAAATCGACGTCCGCCCGACAGTGTACAAGAAGTATCAGGGAGGTGATGCCGCAAAGAAGGTAGTGGGGCTGGCGGTTGATATCGGGACGACCACAGTCGTTGCGAAATTGCTCGATATGGCCGACTGCCGAGAGATCGCAACCGCCGCCGCACTCAATCCGCAGAGCCGCTTCGGGGACGATGTTATCAGCAGAATCACATTCGCCCAAAGCGACGAGAAGCTCGCTGAGCTGCACGAGACAATAATAAACTGCATCAACCAGCTCATAGCGCAGCTCTGCAGCGAGGCCGGTGCCGAGACGAGCGATATCTATGAAATGTGCGTCGTTGGCAATACCACTATGAACCACATTTTCCTAAAGCTACCCATCGCGCAATTAGGGCAGGCGCCGTATAAGGCATCCTCGCTTGATGCACACGATGTTCGACCCGAAGAGTTGGGCCTGAAGATAAACCCGGCAGGCAATGTCCACACGCTCGAGAATGTAGCGGGCTTCGTCGGCTCGGACACTACCGCGGTCGCATTAGCCGTGGATATCGCCTCAGCCGAGCAAATGACACTCGTGGTCGATATCGGAACCAACGGCGAGGTCGTCCTCGGCACCATAGACAAACTCTACGCCGCGAGCTGCGCAGCCGGCCCCGCCTTCGAAGGGGCACGGATAACCTGCGGCAGCAGGGCGGCCCAGGGCGCCATCGAGGCAATAGTCAGAAACGAAGACGACATCGACATCGATGTGATAGGCGATTGCCCGGCACGAACGATCTGCGGGTCCGGCCTGATTGATGCGGTCGCTGTCCTGCTCGAGTCAGGCATTATCGATGCGACGGGTCGATTCATTGACCGCGAAAAGCTCAAGCCCACGCTCCTGCCGCCCGTAGATGCCCGACTAATCGAAAATGACGGTCAGCCCGCTTTCATACTCGCCCGTCCGCGCGAGCAGGGGGCCAAGCAGGTCATCCTGACCCAGAAGGACATCCGCGAGACGCAATTGGCTAAGGGCGCCATCCGCACCGGGATAAAGCTCTTGCAGAAAAAGCTCGGCGTCGAAGATGCCGATATTGCCCGCGTTTACTTGGCCGGGGCGTTCGGCAATTACATTAGTCCCGCGAATGCGGCCAAAATAGGCCTGCTCCCCGGCCTGTCGCTGGACCGGGTCCGCTCAGTCGGCAACGCCGCCGTCGCCGGCGCACAAATGGCGCTTATCAGCCAGCAGTGCAGAGACGCGGCAGGCGAGGTCGCGCGAAGAATCGAATACGTGGAGATAGCCCACGAGCCGGACTTCCAGGACGTCTTTGCAGATTGCATGTTGTTTTAGGTCTTGGCCGCGAACACACAAAGAAAGTCACCCCCGAAAAGGCACAAAAGACACAGAGACAATTGTAACCACGAATTAACCTGGAGCAGCA
>JAGMDR010000403.1 GCA_023128595.1 Planctomycetota bacterium
GATTTTCTTAAATAATATATGTCTAACCTGCAATTTTGCAGAACTCATTTTGATCAACCAAAGGAGAGCAGTTATGCAAGATGCCCCGTTTGTCAGCTTCGGACCGCCAAGTGTTATGCTCGTACTAATCTGCGTGTTGCTTCTCGGCTGCGGCACGCCACCTTGTGGAAGTTCAGACATATCTGTCGGCGTCCTCGACTGGGAGAATCCCGAAGTCGTCGGCCGAAACAAGGAACCGGGCCACTGCACGCTGATGCCGTATGCCGATATTCAAACCGCGCTGAAAGGCAGGATCGAGGACTCGCCATATTACAAAACCCTCAACGGCAACTGGAAGTTCAAATGGGTTCGCAAGCCCGCCGACAGACCGCAAGGCTTTTACAAGCCTGATTACGACGTCAATAGCTGGAAGACAATTCCGGTCCCCTCCAACTGGCAAATGCACGGCTACGGTATACCCATATATCTCAACGTTCGCTTCCCGTTTCCATCGAATCCACCGTACATTCCGCACAGCTACAACCCTGTTGGCTCATACCGCACAGAGTTCACCCTGCCGCCAGACTGGCAAGCTCGCCAGGTCTACGTGCACTTTGACGGGGTCAAAAGTGCTTTCTACGTATGGCTCAACGGTCACATGGTCGGCTACAGTCAGGACAGCATGACTCCCGCCGAGTTCAACCTCACAAAATACATTCGCCCGGGCAAGAACATACTTGCCGTTGAAGTCTACCGCTGGTCGGACGGCAGTTATCTCGAAGACCAGGATATGTGGCGACTGAGCGGCATTTACCGCGATGTATACTTGTTCTCGACGCCGGCCGCGCACATTCGCGACTTCTTCATCCGCTGCGACCTGGACAGCCAGTACAAAGACGGCATCCTGATGATTCGTCCCAAAGTAATATCATCCGAGGACATTGACCTCAAAGGCTGGACGGTCCAGGCCCAGTTGTACGACGAGCAGAACGAGCCGGTCCTCGCGAAGGCATTGAGCAAAGATGTCCTCGGCATTATAAATGAGCGGTATCCGCAAAGTGACAACGTACGATTCGCGCTAATGCAGGCGAAGGTTACAAGCCCTAAGAAATGGACGGCAGAAACGCCCCATCTGTATACTCTGGTTCTGGCTCTCGCCGATGCCAAAGGCAAGATTGCTGAAGCCGAGAACTGTAAAGTGGGTTTCCGGAAGGTCGAAATCAAGGATGGGCAACTATTGGTCAACGGCCAATCTATCAAGCTGTTCGGTGTCAATCGCCACGAGCATGACCCCGACCACGGCAGAGCCATACCGATCAGTCGAATGATTCAGGACATCAAATTACTCAAGCAGAACAACATCAATGCCGTCCGCACCTCTCACTATCCCGACGACCCCATTTGGTATGACCTCTGCGACCAGTACGGCATCTACGTGATAGACGAGGCCAATCTCGAGTCGCACGGCTTGGGAGGATACCTTTCCAATGTCCCGGCCTGGCAAACGGCCTTTTTGGAGCGAGCCATTCGTATGGTTGAACGTGACAAAAATCATCCATCCATCATCTTCTGGTCGCTGGGCAACGAGACGGGCTGTGGCCCGAACCACGCGGCCATGGCAGCCTGGATCCATGACTACGACCCCACCCGGCCCATACACTATGAGGGTGCACAGGCACGGCCCAGAGACCCTTACTACGTGGATGTCATCAGCCGAATGTATGCCAGGATTCCGGAAATAATCCGTCTCGCTACTGACCCTGTCGACACGCGGCCCATGGTCCTGTGCGAGTATGCCCATGCAATGGGCAACTCTGTGGGCAACCTCAAAGAGTACTGGGATGCGATCCGTTCACATCAACGGCTAATAGGCGGATTCATCTGGGACTGGGCCGACCAGAGCCTGCGTAAAAAGAGCCGGGAAGGAAGACAATTCTGGGCCTACGGTGGTGACTTCGGTGACAAACCCAACGACGGAAACTTTTGCTGCAACGGCTTGGTCCAGCCCGACCGAAAGCCCAACCCCTCCCTCTACGAGGTCAAGAAGGTCTACCAGCGCATCCATGTTCTGCCCGTCGATATCTTGGCTGGTAAGTTCCGCGTCCACAACGAATACAATTTCCTAAACCTTGATTTTGCCGATATAAGCTGGGAACTCTCCGCCGACGGCCGCGTGATCCAAGAGGGTACGTTGCCGAAACTGTCCGTTGCCCCGGCTGCCGAACGGGACCTAAATATCTCCTTTGAGAAGCCAAGCCTCCAGCCCGGCGCCGAATACTGGCTTAAGATAATTTTTGCCCTCGCCGCCGATACCACCTGGGCCGAGCGAGGACACGTCGTCGCCTGGGATCAGTTCCAGGTTTCCTTTGACGTCCCATCGGCACCGGTTCCGGACGTCAAAATGATGCAATCACTCACGCTTAAACAAACCGCACAGAATATCACCGTCGCCGGCCAAGGTTTCGAACTGACGTTCGCAAAAGATTCCGGCGCACTTGAATCGTTCGTCTTTGGCTCAAAACAGCTCATTGCTTCTCCACTGGTGCCCAATTTCTGGCGCGTGCCCATCGACAACGACAACGGAAACGGCATGCCCAGACGCCTCGGTGCTTGGCGCAATGCGGGACCTAACCGGACCGTTAAGTTGGTAAAAGCCGAGCAGCTCAGGCCCCAAATCGTTCGTGTCACCGCCGAAGCAATAATACCCGTTGGAACAAACTCCACCTATAAGACTGTCTATACGGTTTACGGTAGTGGTGATCTCCTCGTCGATGCGTCCTTTACGCCGGGTGGTGATCGCCTGCCCGACATGCCACGGTTTGGAATGCAGATGGCGATGCCTGCTCAATTCAATACGCTCACTTGGTTTGGACGCGGACCGCACGAAACATACTGGGACAGAAAGACCGGCGCCGCCGTCGGCGTCTATTCCGGTTACGTCGACGAGCACATCCACCTCTATGTACGACCGCAGGAAAACGGTAACAAATCAGACGTTCGATGGATGGCCCTCAGTGATCGTGAAGGAGCAGGACTCATCGCTGTCGGCGTGCCCACAATCGATGTAAGTGCCTGGCCCTTCACCATGCAGGACCTCGAAGAAGCTACGCACATCCACGAGCTGCCAAAGCGCGACACTATAACTATCAACCTTGACTACAAGCAGATGGGCGTCGGTGGCGACGACAGTTGGGGTGCGCGAACGCACCGCGAATACACCTTGCCAGCAAAACCCTACCGCTACCGCTTCCGCCTCACGCCTTACGCCCCGACTCTCGGTGATATCGACAATCTGGCACGGCGTGGCTTGCCCGAAGCACAATGACCGGAGTGCCTCCGACCAGATTCTTCGCTTCACTCCGTTCCGCTCAGAATGACATTGTCTCATATAAAGGGCTTAAATACCGTGTGGCAGCCTTCCGCCGCGGCGGACCATGGGCGGATTGGGGATGGTTGCATAGCGACAAACAGCCCTTTGTACAGGACGAAGGGTTTTTATGATTCGTATTGGTCAGTCTGCCCCGCAGAACGCACACATCCAGAGACCAACGCAAAGACTACTCTCATACCAATTCTATTTATTGCTTGCCGATTACCTGACCTTGTCATTCCTGCGAAAGCAGGAATCCAGGCCCTTCCAGTCAGTATGAGGTACAATTTTTTCGACAATTTTTAACTATAATTGGTATCACTTCGGACGGAAACATTTTTGTAACCGTTCACGGGGTAAATGTGCCGTTTTATGTCATTGCGAG
>JAGMDR010000404.1 GCA_023128595.1 Planctomycetota bacterium
TACGTAAAACCAAACCTGCACCCTTAAGAATAAACAGCTTACGATTACTCAGTACAAAATACGTGCAAGAAAAACAAGAAGATACAAGATTGTATTACGGATTAACGTGAATTGTGCAGGGATTTGGTCTTACCGCCGGGCACGCGGAGCACGCAGAGGATATCAACCAGGAGAGTGCATGGGCTTGAAGCCCATGCTACGCTGCTGGATTTGCGCTACCCGCTTTCGCGGGCACAGGCTTGGCGGCAACGACGCGGGGAATGGGTCAGTTTGAGTTAATGATTAACTCGTCTGAGGACAATCCCGGTGAGGTGGCGGCTAAGTGGATCTGGCCGAGCTTTCCCGTGGATTGCAGAATCACCATACATTTGCCGTAGAAGGCTTTTCTGTGGTCGGCCTTGTATGACTCGGTGCTCCTTAGATCTCCGTTGTCAACGCCGACGATCTTTGCTCGGCCCGAGACCTCGAAACGGATTAGATTGGACGCATCGGGCACAAGAATGCCGTTGGTGTCGGTAATGTTGACCTCGATATGACACAAATCGCGTCCGTCGGCCCTGATTGTCTGGCGGTCGGGCTTAAGGACAATCCTGGCAGCATCACCGGCTGTTCTCAATTTGTTCGAGCAGATAATGCGCCCTGGTCCTTTGGCGACGGCTGTGATGGTTCCCGGTTCGTACCGAACAGTCCAGGTTATTATCATATCGTCAAAGTCAGCTAATCTCTGTACGCCCAAAGACCGGTTGTTTACGAACAGCTCAACGCTCTGGCAGTTCGTGAATGTCGCGACCTGGATGTCTTTGCCCTCAAGCTCAGGTAGCGTCCAGTGCGATACCATTTTGGGCCAGTCCCAGTGGCTTTTGGTTGCGGCGGGGACATCAAGGGAATCGTGGATAACGACGATATGCACCATTGGCTCATCCGACCACAGGCTTTCGTGAAGGAAAGAAACCGGCCTGCGAAAGCCGCAGGTATCGATCAGGCTGCAATTCCAGCCGTGGCACGGCCATCCGGCTACCGCTTCGCCGAGGTAGTCAATGCCCGTCCAGAGAAACGAGCCGACCACGAAATCGTTAAGGATCGCGTCGAACCACGGATTTACGGGATGGAAGGCCTTATGCGAGTCGCCCCACCCGCGATAGAAAACGTAACTCTCGGTACTGATAATGAGGATGTTCGGGTCGTTCTTCCTGTACCGGTCAAACCACTGTTCCTGATAATTCAGACCGGCGACATCCTGGATAGCGACGAAATCCGGCACATAGCTGGGGAACGTGCCACAGGTTACCTTCCGCGTAGGTTCGGCCTTGCGGACAAAATCGACCAGCATCCTTAGTTTGTCCTGCGTGTCCTTCGTATCTTGTCCCCGCACCTCGTTGCCGACGCTCCAGAGAACAACAGATGGGTGATTTCTGTCGCGGCGGAGCATGGACGCCAAATCCCTCCGCCAGTCCTCGGCCCAGGTGGCATGATTTGCGTCTCCCCACTTGTCAAATGCCTCGTCGATCACGAGAAAGCCCATCATGTCGCACATATCCAGCAATCCCGGCGCGGGGGGATTGTGGCTGGTTCGAATCGCATTGGACCCGACGCTTTTGAGCACTTCGAGCCTTCGCTCCATTGCTCTATCGTGAAACGCCGCACCAAGAGACCCCAGGTCATGGTGGATACACACACCTTTCATCAAAACGGGCTTATCGTTTAGTAGAAGCCCTTTGTCTGTATCCCACTTGATCCGGCGTATCCCAAACGGCGTAACACACCTGTCAACGATCCGAGCATCGTCCAACACGACGCTGTGCGCATAGTAAAGACTGGGCGATTCCAGCGACCAGAGCTTCGGCAATTGCACGTCCAGATCCTGCGAAAACTCAAAGCCCTCTCCCGCTGAAATGGTCTTCTCGGATTCCGCCATCGCGACACGCCTGCCCCTGCCGTCAACGATAATCGTCTTGAGCGTGCACTCTTTGAATACGTCATGTTTGTTTTCGACCGTTGTTTTGACGTTAACGGTTGCCGCCTTTGAGGAAATCTTAGGTGTCGTCACGTATGTCCCCCATTGGCCAACGTACAGTTTCTCGGTTAGTATCAGCCACACGTGTCGATATATCCCTGACCCCGAATACCACCTGCACGTCTGCCTCGAATTATCGGCGCGAACGGCGATCACATTGGAAGAGCCCCACTTGACGTACGGTGTCAGGTCATATTGAAAACTCACATAGCCGTACCAGCGTTTCCCCAAGTGGCGCCCGTTGATCCAGACGTCGCTGTTCTTATAGATGCCCTCAAATCGTATGAACACCTTCTTATTCTTCAGAGCGGACCCGAGTCGAAACTCTTTCCTGTACCACCCAATCCCGATCGGCACGTACCCCCCGGATTTTCCGCCGGCCTGGTCTTTTGCGAAAGGTCCTTCTATGCTCCAGTCGTGCGGGAGGTCCACCGACCGCCAATTCGAATCGTTGTAATCGATTTGATCGGCGCCTTTTGCGTCCGCTTTGAAGAACTTCCAGTCAAAATCGAGGCTTTGTACTACGCGTGTCGTCGGTTCGGGGGTGGTTGTCTTGCCGCCAGCGGCGGGCGCGACGGTCGTTGCGCATAACACCATACAGAGCCAAGCGTAGTTCATCTTCATTATGCTCCATCTCTTTCTTCTTTGGCAAGTTTTCTCTGAACCATTGACGATATCGTTCAATTGGTTTTGTTGATACTACGTGAACGTCCTTTGGTGAACCGACCCAAGGCAGTACCATTATGTACTTTTATTAGGTGGAAATCAACTGAAATAGGGGTTTCGTTGCCGGGCATTTTGGGGCCCGGTCCTTGCGTTGGCCCCACAGAGGCCGGGCATTGAGAGAGTGACGCGTACAAGAGAATGGACTGCGCTTGACAGATGAGACGTTTTGGGAGATGATGGAGCGTCAAATGTTGCATTTTGGCAGGTACTTTTAAGCTATGATACAGAAGGGGAAGATCGTGTTTTTGGATCGAACCTTATGGCAGGTCGTTGTTACTGTTTGCATTCTGAGTGCTTCGGTTTCCGTACCGGCGGCTGACTGGCCGCAATGGGGGGGGACGAATAGTCGGAATATGGTCTCTCAAGAGAAGGGTCTGCCGGGCACATTCGAGGCGGACAAGGACAAGGCGAGCGCGGGGACGGCCAGGAATGTTAAATGGATAGTTAGGCTCGGGGCCTATGCATACGGCAATCCAACGGTGGCCAACGGCAGGGTGTTTGTGGGCACCAATGCCCAGACGCTCTCGGCGGATGCGAGGTTCGACTTGGCCAGGGGTGGACTTCTCAAATGCTTCGACGAAAACGACGGAGAGCTGCTCTGGCAGTTTGCTATCCCCGAGCGGCGCAACCTGCCGGCCGGTATGCACTTTGGTCATCAGCATCTTGGTGTGTGCTCATCGCCGAGCGTTGAGGGAGACCGCCTCTATATTGTGACGGGCGCCGACGACGTGGTATGCTTGGATGTCAAGGGCCAGGCCAATGGGAATGACGGGCCTTTCACGGATGAAGCGCGGTATATGGCCGGGGCCGGCAAAGCACCTATCAAGTTGACGAAAAAGGACGGCGATATCATCTGGCGATTCGATTTGATCGACGAGCTGGGAGTTCGTCCTCACGACACTGCCAGTTGTTCGGCGCTAATCGTGGGGGATATGCTTTATGTCGGGACGTCTAACGGCGTGGACAAATCGCACGAGAAGGTGGTCGCGCCGCTGGCGCCGAGTTTGGTAGTCCTGGATAAGAGGACGGGCCGACTTCTGGCCACTGACGATGAGAAAATCGGTACGCGTCTGTACCACGCGCAGTGGGCATCCCCCTCGTCGGGCAGCATCGGCGGCAAGACGCTTATCTTTTTCGGGGGCGGAGACGGTATATGTTATGCCTTCGAGGCTCTTGCGACTGTTCCCGAAAAACCGGCTCACCTGAAGAAGGTCTGGTCCTACGACTGCAACCCGGCGGAGTACAAATTTCTTGACGGCAAAGAGATTCCTTATTACCGGGGCGACAAACGCAAGTCCAACAGCCCCAACAAGAACGACGGCAAGTACGTCGGCCCCAACCAGATCATAGCAACGCCCGTTTTTCATAAAGGCCGGGTGTATGTGGCCATCGGCCAGGACCCCGCTCACGGGCGCGGCAGAGGAATGCTGCATTGTATTGATGCATCGAAAACGGGTGATATTACCAAGACCGGGGTCATCTGGACGTACGACGATATCGATCGCAGCATGGCGACGGCGGGCGTTGCCGATGGATTGGTGTATTTGGTCGATGTTGGCGGGCGACTTCACTGTGTCGATGCCGAAACGGGGAAGCGCTGCTGGGTGTATGAGACAAACAACGAGACCTGGGGCGGCCCGCTGGTTGCCGACGGCAAGCTGTACTTCGGCAACAAGAGAAGCTTCTACATCTTGGCAGCGGGTAGAGAGCTCAAACTGCTCAGCACGCTGCGGATGTCGGCTCCGGTTTTTAGCACGCCAATCGCAGCCAATGGCGTCCTCTACATTGCCTCGAATCGATACCTGTGGGCAGCTCAGGTCACACAATGACCGGGCAACTACAGAGTACTGCGTTTTTTTGTGTCCAGTAACCGTCCTATAATACATTTGCCCGGTCAAGTGGCGGATTATGAAAGTCGATAAGGGAAGAGGCGGCCGTTGCGCACGGACAGTGCGTCGGCGACGATGAGAGTATCGGTGCAGGCAGAAATGAAAAGAGCATTTTCACTTGTTGAGTTGATGATAGTGGTGGCTGTACTGGGGATTATGGCGGCTATTGTCGTGCCCCAGTTTCAGTCATACTCGACGCAGGCCAAAGAAGCGGTCGCCAAAGATTCCTTGCGTCTGCTGCGCGGCGCAATTGAGCTATATACCGGCCAGCATGGCGGTGTTCCGCCGGGGTACAAAGATGATGATCCGTTGACTTTGCCGAGCGCTTCGCACTTTCATCAACAGTTGATTGTTAACGGGCGATACCTGTCAAAAATGCCTAAGAACCCCTTCAACAAACGGATGGATATTAAGATGATAGGGAACAGCGAGGCGTTTCCCGGCAGTGCGACCGGAGGATTCGGCTGGGTATATCAACCGGTGACGAAAACGATCGCGCTCGATTGGCCGGGCACAGATAGGGATGGGACCCGCTACTATGAATACTGATGTTAAAGGTACGGCGCCGATTATTCTTCTTCGACCTTTTCAAAGAGCAGCGTCTTGAAGTTGCCGGTGTTTGGGTCCTCGGAGAGATGGAAATTGGGATATACGTCTGTGTGTGCTATATAATCGGGAAAGCTGGCCCATTCGGCCTCCCAAAATCTGTCGTTTTCTGAAACCTTCCCAACGAATATATCTGTACTTTTGCCTTGCAGAACACCTTTGCCGAGTTTTATATAACAATTCTTTAAAGAAATTTTTACTGTCAGCTCCTGGTCGGAAGGAACGTAATAAACCATCCATTCGCCCGGCTCGAAGACTCCTTTACCGCCCATTTTCATCGGTATCGTGGTTACCTGCCCCGGCTTTATTCTTACCCTGCCGAGAGTTATTACCGCTGAGGAAATCGTTCCATCCGGCTCAAAGACAATTTCCCAGCCGTCCGTATTGGCCCTCCATCTGCCGGCAAGAAATTCCGGAAATTGTCCGTTGTCCTCGATGATTACCTGGACGCCGCGGTTATTGGCGGCAGAATTTTGACAGCCGTTGAATAGAGGGACGAGTAAACAACAAACCAATAACAGCAATAATCGTTTCATTAAGCCAAATACCCTTTATTTTGTTGGCAGAGAGTAACCGGATTTTAGAAAATCCAGGCACAATTTACAACATAAAAAAAGAGGCAAGTTAAAAAACCTGCCTCTTTTCTTAGAAACTAAACCTTTTGTTGGTTCAAGCCGCGTCTTATTTACGCCGACGCAGGAACAACCCGCCAAGACCAAGCAACAGCATTGTTGCCGGCTCAGGTATTCCTTTGTACGTATAGGAGTCGACCGTCACCATATCGACATTCAAGAGCTCAACCGTAAGGTCCTGACCAATTTCAGCACCTGTGAAATTAACGGTAGCTGTGAAATGGACACCCGGTATGATGTCTCCCGGACCATCGTCGGGGTCCATGTCAAGTGCCGCGAGATAGATGAGGTGAGTACCCGCTCCCTGGAAATCACCGTAATCTGCGGTTGATGAATCAACGCCAGCACCGGGGAGAATAATCGCCACTCCCGTGATATCGCCATACGTAACACTTGGTACGTATAAGAAATAGTCATATCCCACGTCATCCGAATCGGAGACAACGTCGATAGTGGACACGCCCGCTGGAGTATCAGCCGACCCAGTTGGGTTAAGAGTAACCAGTAGGGCGTTCGCCGAAGACGCAATACAAAGAACCAACACTAAAGTTAACAATTTCTTCATCATCTTTACCTCCATTCATCAAAAGTAAATTTCAATTAAACTCCTTTTTTATTGTAGTAAATTGCCTACGGAGTCAAATCAATATGGCCTCCGCAGCCCGGATTGTCCATATCAATACCGGCGTCACTCTT
>JAGMDR010000405.1 GCA_023128595.1 Planctomycetota bacterium
GGGGCTGTAGTATTTTTTAGAAAATTGGCTTGACTTGTCGGCCATAACTCCTTAAACACAATATACAACTCCCACTGCAACTGTGGAAGGTCTGCAAAGGCAGCGATATCTGGGTGGGGCAGCGGGAGCAGGCTCGGAGCAATTAGTAGTTTGCAGGAGGCAAAGCGATAAAGCGATGCGGGATTCGCAGGCAAGCGGAAAGAAGCCTATCAATGAAGTGGAAAAGCTGCGCGCACGCGTAGCGATATTAGAGAGCGAGAACAGGAAGCTAACCAAGTCCAGCAGTGCGGATGAGGAGCTGGGCAAAGCATGGGCAGAGTGGGAGAAGACCTTTGATGGAGCAAGAGATTCGATAATGGTCATTGACAGCGAATTCAAAATCAGCCAGGCTAATCTTGCAACATCACACCTTTTAGGCAAGCCGGTTGATGAAATAGTCGGACAGACCTGCTGGCAAGTGGTTCATGGGACAGAGGAACCTCCTGAAAAATGTCCATTGAAAGCAGCCCTGTACAGCAAGAATCATGAGGAGATGGAACTCCACGTACCTGAAAAGGATATCTGGATAGAGGTCTCAACGGACCCTATACTCGATGAGCAGGGCAACATCAACAGGGCCATTCACATCATACGAGACATCACCGAGCGCAAGCGGGCAGAGCGGTTACTTCAGAGAGAGCGAGACAACGCTCAAAAGTATCTCGATGTTGCCGGCGTAATGTTGGTGGCTATCGACGTCGAGCAAAGAGTCGGCCTTATAAATAGGAAAGGCTGTGAGATTTTAGGGTACAGCGAAGAGGAAATCCTCGCCAAAAACTGGTTTGATAATTTTCTGCCGGAGAGAATCAGAGACGAGGTAAGAACCGTCCTCGAAAGGTTGGTCGCCGGAGAGCCTGATGCGCCTGAATATTATGAAAACCCTATTTTGACCAAGAATGGCGATGAAAGACTGATTGCCTGGCATAATACCATACTGAGAGATGAAAACGGCGAAATTATTGCCGCATTGAGTTCCGGAGAGGACATCACCGAGCGCAAGAAGGCCGGGAAAGAACTGGCGCGGGCACTTGCTTGGCAGGAGGCGATATTTGAGGGGTCGCGAGACGCCGTCTTTATCAGTGATGCTGATTCGAGGTTTGTCACGGTCAATCGTGCGGCCTGCGAGCTGACGGGGCATTCAAAGCAGGAGCTGCTAAGGATGCGAATACCCGACTTGCATAAGGAAAAAGACCTTGCCGCATATAATCTATACCACGGCCGGATTATGGCTGGCGAGGAAATCGTCAGTGAGGCCAAGATATTGAGAAAGGACGGCACCAACGTAGATACGGAATTCAACAATCGTTGTGTTAAAATCTCCGGCAGGACGTACATGCATACGGTTGCCCGCGAGATCACCGAGCGCAAGAAGACAGAGGAACAGATTGCAAAGCTGGCTAAATTCCCGGCCGAAGACCCGTACCCGGTTCTTCGAATTTCCGGCTACGGCACGGTCGTTTACTCCAACAAAGCCGGTGCGCCGTTGTTGAAGGTCTGGGGATGCCGGGTAGGCGAGTCTTTGCCAGACCGCTGGTGTGAATTTGTACTGGATGCCCTCAGTTCCGGCCAGAGCCAACGGGCCGAAGTCGAATGCGATGGCCGGATATTCTTTCTCACATTCGCGCCGGTTACCGATGCCAACTACGTCAACGTCTATGGCCTTGATATCACCGAACGCAAGAAGGCCGAAGAGAACCTCCGTGAGAGCCGCGACTATCTTGAAAGGCTCACCAATTCTATGTGGGATGCGGTCTTCTCAGTAAAAATGCCGGAGAGGATAATTGAGTGGGCTAATGATTCCTTTAAACTCATCGGCTATGAGCCCGAGGAGTATATCGGCAGTACTACGGAGTTTCTCTACGCGCACAAGAGCGAGTTCTTGGACTTTGGCAACAAACTGGCGAGTGCCATCACAGCGGGAGAGGACATATTACATGCCGAACAGTTATTGAAAAGAAAAAGCGGTGAGGTCTTTCCGGCAGAGATTACTACCACTATTTACAAGGAAAAAGGCGAGGTTCTAAACGTCACCAGCATTGTCAGAGACATCACCGAACGCAAGAAGGCGGAAGACAGATTACTTGAGGACCAGGCGAAGCTTAAGTCCTCGACATCGGAATTGTTCTTAGCTGAGGAGCGAGAGCGACGGCGTATCGCGGAGGGAATCCACGACGATATCGGCAATAAACTGGCGGTGGCCAAGTTCGAATTGGAGTCATTGAAGAAAGGGCCGGCCGATTCGGAAATACCGGCATTGCTGGAGAGGGTTAGTGCCACAATGGATAAGGTAATTGAAGATGCCCATTCGCTGACGTTTGAGCTGAGTAACCCCGTGCTGTATGAAGTCGGTCTCGATGCGGCGGTTGAATCCTGGCTTGGCCGACATATCCACAAGAAATCCCGGCTCAAGTACGAAGTAGTCTCTGAGCCAAGCCCTATGAAGCCGGACGAGGAAACCAAAGTTGTGTTGTTTAGAGTTATTCGAGAGCTGCTGAGCAATGTTATAAAACACGCGGACGCAAGTATGGTTCAAGTGCATATCAAGAAGGATGATGAGACAATTCGGGTGAGCATTGAGGATGATGGTGTTGGATTTGAGATGTCGGAACCTGGTTTGCTGATTGAAGAGAACGGCGGTTTCGGACTTTTCAACACCCGTGAAAGGGTGGAATATGTAGGTGGCAGTTTTGAGATTGAATCCGAGCCGGGACAGGGTACGTTTATTAAGATTTCTGTTCCTGTGCAAAAGAGGACATTCGGCTGAGCTCAGTCGAAGCCCACGGGTTGTTAAGCGAAAGGTGGCGCAGGTATGAGAATATTAGTGGCTGATGATCATGGAATTGTCCGCGAAGGCCTGAAGTCGTTGATTGAGAAACAAGGCGATATGGAAATAGTCGGCGAAGCCGAAGACGGCCGGACGACAGTGCAGCTTGCAAGAGAGCTTTCGCCGGACATTGTAATTATGGACGTAAACATGCCGCCTGGAATAAGCGGCATCGAGGCCACGCGCCTTATCCTTGCCGAGAAGCGGGAAATTCGGGTCGTAGTCCTCTCGATGCACAAGAGTGAGCATATCGTCCTGGAAGCTCTCAGAGCGGGTGTTTTAGGTTACGTGCTGAAGTCTAATCTTTCGGATGAGCTTCTCAAGGCACTTGAGGTAGCGGCCAACAATGAGCATTATCTGAGTCCTCAGATAATGGATATAGCACTAAGAGGCTTGTCGAGGGAATCACTGGAACTAACAAGCAGGGAACGTCAGATTGTTAAGATGACAGCGGAGGGCTACACAATCAAACAGATTGCTTTGGAGCTGCATAGAAGCCCCAAGAGGGTGGATACAATTCGTCACCAAGTTATGGAGAAGCTCGGTGTTCAGAGCATCGCAGGACTGACGATATATGCTATCATCCATGGCATCATAACGCTGGAGTTCTGAGAAGCCGGCAGAGGTAGGGGCCGAAGGTATTCGTGATTACGACAGCGGTTTTCGGGTACGGGGCGGAGCACTAAAAAAATCTTAACCGTTCACGGGGTGATATGTTG
>JAGMDR010000406.1 GCA_023128595.1 Planctomycetota bacterium
GCCAAATCCGCCTGAACGCTTACAAGGGATTGATATGTTGGCGAGACTGCATAGCGTTACGCTGGAAGGGATTGAGGGGGTAATCTGCGAGGTTGAGGTTGACGTTGCTCGGGGCGGCTTTGAGAAGTCTGTGATCGTTGGTCTGCCCGATGCGGCTGTCAAAGAGAGCACCGAGAGGGTCAAGAGCGC
This sequence comes from Planctomycetota bacterium, assembly GCA_023128595.1. Taxonomy (GTDB): domain Bacteria; phylum Planctomycetota; class Phycisphaerae; order Sedimentisphaerales; family Anaerobacaceae; genus DAOVRL01. The sequence continues at coordinate 190 of JAGMDR010000406.1, forward strand.
GATTGTGAACTGCGGTTATAAATATCCCAAGACGCAGTCGGTGATAAATCTGGCCCCGGCGGATGTGAAGAAGGCAGGCCCTGCCTTTGACTTGCCGATTGCACTTGGCATGCTCATCGGGCAGGGGACTTTAGGCGGTTCGGATCTTAACGACGTGATAATTGTCGGCGAGCTTGCGCTTGACGGCAGGGTGCGCCCGGTCAACGGCGTTTTGAGTATGGCGATGACGGCGGCCGAGAGCGGCTTCGGCAGAATGATAGTCCCCATAGAGAACGCCAAAGAGGCGGCGGTTGTCGCCCGGATGGAGGTCTTCGGGGTTGGCTCGCTGGCCCAGGCGGCGGGGTTTCTTTCGGGGCAGCTGCCGCTGGAGACAACCACTGTTGACGTCGGGGAGCTTTTCAAACTCTCGTCGAATTACGAAGTTGATTTTGCAGACGTTAAAGGTCAGGAAAGTGTCAAGCGAGCGGTAACGGTTGCGGCCGCCGGCGCGCACAATATAATGATGATCGGTCCTCCCGGCGCGGGAAAGACGATGTTGGCTCAAAGGCTGGCGACGATTCTGCCGCCCTTGAGTTTGGCTGAGTCTCTTGAGACGACGCGTGTGTATTCGTCGGTGGGTCTGTTGGGCAAGGGCAAGGCGCTGCTGGCGATGCGTCCGGTTCGGATGCCGCACCATTCGGCGAGCGGTCCGGCCTTGATCGGCGGCGGGACGACGCCCCGGCCGGGGGAATTGTCGTTAGCTCATTTCGGGATATTGTTCCTTGATGAGTTTGTGGAGTTTCCACGCCACGTCCTTGAGATGATTCGTCAGCCTTTGGAGGATGGTTTCGTTATGGTCTCGCGTGCGAAGAAGACGATCAAGTTTCCGGCTCAGTTTATGCTTGTAGCGGCGATGAATCCGTGTCCGTGCGGCTATTTCGGCAGCTATGCGAGGCGCTGTAAGTGTACACCCGGGCAGATAGCACGGTATCTGTCGAAGGTCTCCGGGCCGCTGGTGGACCGGATAGATATTCATATTGAGGTCCCTGCGATAAGTTTCAGCAAGCTGCGGTCGCGGTCAGGGCATCTGGATTCGGCGGCGATGCGAGGAGCCGTGGTCCGGGCCAGGGGCGTTCAGGCCGAGCGTTTCGGCGAAGGCGTCGGTATGACCAATGCGAGAATGAGCCATAAGCAGACAGAAAAATTCTGCAAGCTGGATGCGCCGAGCGAGCTTATCCTCAAGCAGGCGATGATAGAATTCGGGCTAAGCGCCCGGGCGCACGATAAAATCTGCAAAGTCGCCCGAACAATAGCCGACCTCGCAAACGCCGACGCAATCGCCCCCGAACACATCGCAGAAGCAATCAGCTACCGAAAGCTGGACAGGAAGCTATAGTGGAGCACTTAGTCTGAACAAATGGGTTAGGGCAATTGGGAAAGACGCTGCTCTTGCTCTTTGGCATGGTCGAGCCCTATCTGGGTCGAGTCCCGCGCTGCGAAATCGAGAGCATAGAAGACGGTTTGCGTGCTCGTACCGCCCGAATACACGGTGTTTCCGGCTTGCTCGGCGCGTCTTTGTATGGGACAAGCAGAGCATCTCTTGCATTTCTTTGTTCGGTTCTTTCCGGCAACCGGCTGAGGACGGGGTGAAGTCCGTTCTTATAGGTCTGTCGCATCGAACCATATCGGGTCCGGGGTGAGTTTTTTTGCTTAACCTCTGGCGAGCGTGTGCCGATAAAATAATTGAAACACTTGAGAATTATGTTGAGTTGTAGTAAGTAAGGAGACTGAAATGGGGATTCAAGATTGGTCTGAAGAAATAATTCTTGTGGACTTGCCCCCGGAACCGGAGATGGGTGATGAGCTTAAGACCGTTACCGGGATGGTTCGTGACAGAGGCGATTGCGATGTTGTGATTGATTTTTCCAGCGTTGATATTGTGACTTCATCGAGCCTCTCGAAGCTGCTCAAGCTGCGTAAGCTGTTGGTTGACTGCGGGCATCGCCTTGTTTTCTGCAGTGTTGCGGCGGCGACGAAAGGTATTTTCACGGTAACAGGTCTTGAGGGCATTTTCGAGCTTGCCGACGACAAGTTTATCGCACTGGCAAGCCTGCAGATGGTCAGTTAGGCGATGCGCCTGATTTAGGTGCTTGCCGGCAGGTTTGATTTGCGATATAATGAAACCGTCCGCCTGTTGAGCCGGCTACGAAGATCGCTGATAAGGGCGACATTCGTAATCTGCTCGCGGGGTTGTCATATAATCAGGGTGTAACTGAATGGATGAAGAAACTCTGCGGCAAGTAGAGCAGATAATAGGTTATCAATTCTCCGACAGGGAGCTTCTGGCCACTGCGTTGCGGCATTCCTCTTCGGTCGAAAATCGTCTTTTGAGTAATGAACGGCTGGAGTTTCTGGGTGACGCCGTTCTGGATTTGATCATTTGCCGGGTCCTTTTCGAGCGGTTTTCCGATTATTTAGAGGGGGACTTGACGAAGATAAAGAGCATGCTCGTTTCGCGTGAGACGTGCTCGCGTCTTTGCAGGGATATCGGGCTGCACAAATTTTTGAAAGTGGGCAAAGGCATGGTCTCCAGCCGGGCCTTGTCGGGCTCGCTTGCAGCAGGCGTATTTGAGGCCGTTATCGCAGCGATTTACATTGACGGCGGCTACGACGTTGTGAGCAGTTTCGTGCTCAGGAGCTTTGGATCGCTCATTGAACGCGCCGATGCCGAACAGTCGCAGGGCAATTTCAAATCCGTGCTCCAGCAGTACGCCCAGGAGCAGTTCAATACGACACCTGTCTATGTGCTGCTTGATGAAAAAGGGCCCGACCACGATAAGTGTTTTGAGCTGGAGGTTATTATGGAGGAGCGGCATTTTCCAAGCGCGTGGGGGTCGAACAAAAAAGAGGCGGAGCAGAAGGCCGCCTTCAACGCACTTTTTGAGCTGGGTTTGCTCACAAAGACTTCGTTACCGGAGGACGAGGGCTAAAGTGAGGGACGGCGGGAGCAGGGTGCGGTAAGACGAATCACTTAAATACGGCTCATCCGGGAAATGGGTAGGTGTATGAGCGTATCGCACGATCGAGAAAAATCGTTTGGGGCCCCAGAGGCACAAATTTCCCCCCGCCTACCCCAAATTTGAGCCTCTGCCCAAACGATTTTTCTCTCCAAACAGCTCCAAGGCCCTGATCTGTTTGGTCCACCTACGCATTAACCGGATGAACCTTTTTTGCGTTTGAAATT
>JAGMDR010000407.1 GCA_023128595.1 Planctomycetota bacterium
GCTATTTTCTTAGGAGGAGCGCAGCGACGAAACAATCTCGAATTTCGAGCGTTTAAGATTGCCACGGCCTTTGAGAAAGGCCTCGCAATGACACAGAAACTCAGTTTATACCCGCTGAACCGTTACCTTTTTTCGTGATGTGCGCCTTCGCTCAGCGAAACACAGCGCACCGGTGATAAGTATTGCGCAATACGCAATACGCGATACGCAATACGCAATACGACATACGCAATACGCAATACGAGATACGAGATGATATACCACCTGTTATGGTACTTGAAGGCCGGGGGTCGGCTGGGCTTTTATGCCTATCAGAACGTGGTGTTCCGGTCGGTATCGGCAACGCTGACCAGCTTTCTGATTGCCATTTTGATTGGCCCAAGGATTATCCGCTGGCTGATGCGCAAGAAGATCGGCGACCGGCCCGAATTCCATCACGCCACGCTCAACGAACTGACCAAGGAAAAGGCCAATACACCAACGATGGGCGGGCTGATTATCATCCTTTCGGTAGTCGCCACCACCCTGATGTGGGCGAAATTTTACGACCCGTACGAAAAGCTGTACAACCCATTCGTTCACAAGGCGATTTTCTTAGTTGTATGGTTTGGAGCTCTGGGCGGCGTTGACGACTGGCTCAAGCTCACCGCCGTCACCCGGCACCGCAGCAGAAGCGGGCTGAGGGCCTGGGAAAAGCTCATTTTCCAGATCGGCGGCGCGGTGCTCATAGCCTCATTCTTATACGCCGATTTTGTCAATATAGAGGACGCCAAACTGCTCTGGCTGCCCTTCTATAAGCATGGTCTGCCGCTGGCGAACTGGATGTTCATTCTGATAGCGATCTTCTATCTCTCGGCCACGAGCAATGCGGTCAACTTGGCCGACGGTATGGACGGACTGGCGGCCGGCTGCGTGGCGATAGTCTCGCTCGTGCTGGCGCTGCTGTGCTACGTCGCCTCTGAGACGATGGGCCGCACCACGCCCGTAACCTGGTCGAGTTACCTTCTGCTGCCGCACATACCACAGGCCGGGGAGCTGAGCATCTTCTTTGCAGCGATCTTTGGTGCCGTGCTGGGTTTCTTATGGTTCAACTGCCATCCCGCGCAGACCTTTATGGGCGATGTGGGTTCACTTCCTTTGGGAGCCGCAATGGGATATGGGGCATTAGTAACGAGAAACGAGATTCTGCTCTTGATTATCGGCGGCGTCTTCGTTGTCGAGCTGTGCAGCGTGGTGCTCCAGGTCGGCTATTTCAAGTACACCGGCGGAAAACGCCTCTTCAGATGCGCACCAATCCACCACCATTATCACCTGATTGGCTGGAGCGAGCCACAGGTTGTGGTGCGATTCTGGCTGCTGGCCGCAGCATTCGCCGCACTCGCCCTGGCCACTCTAAAAATCCGATGATCTGTCACGACTATCGAAAACATCCTCAAAACAGAGCCGCGACCGTAAGCAAGCGGTAACTGCCCCCGCGAATACACACTCCACGCCTAATAGTCTGTCAAAATCGAATTAGTAGGTGTCATTGCGAGGAGGCCGAAGGCCGACGCGGCAATCTCAAACCGCTCGAACGCCGGAGATTGCCACGCCCTTTCAGGCCTCGCAATGACAACCCCCAAAATCAGCCTTGACAAAGTACTGGAGGCACTCAACTTCCGGGATTAGCGCAACTTACAAGCTACTGGTCATTGTATTCCTCGGTGCGGATTTGGACGTTCTTTCTGCAGCCCGTTGTGCTGTCATTGGAACTCATTTTGTCCAATTTCCTCAGTGCAAGGAAGATTTTGACGGCGGTAATCGCACAGCCAATTCCGCCGAGAAAGAACACCGTAGCGGCAAGAAACGCAAAAAGATCAGGCAGTGCCAGAATAAGAACGCCGAAGCCGATCAGAAGTAAACCTATGATGAACGTGCCGGCCGCAAATGCCCTGGAGGCCCGAGAAACTGCGTTTGTGTAAAAGCGAAAACTCATATTCCTAAAAGGTAGTGA
>JAGMDR010000408.1 GCA_023128595.1 Planctomycetota bacterium
CTCGGCTTTCAAGGGCACGGCGAACGAATATGTCAGCCGGGAGATTGTTACTCAATCGCTGGACGAGCGGCTCGACACGCTGATAAAGCTCGGGGCCGGATACGTTGTGCTGCCCGGCGGAACGGGAACACTGCTGGAGCTGGCAAAGATCTGGGAATTGAAAAACAAGGGCTTCCTTGAGCCGAGCAAACCGATTATACTCGTAGGCGAGTTCTGGAAGCCGCTTCTCGAGGTGGTGGCGAGCGACGATGCCGAGAGCATGCGGTCCATAAAACAGGCAGGTGGGCCGGAACAGGCCGTTGAATTGATTATTGATAAATGGGACGCACATAGCCGATAAGATGAACAACAAACCACCGACTTTAATACTGGTACTCTTCGTCGGCATTTCTGCGCTTGGAGCAGGTACGGGCGGACAGGGTCTGCTGCGGGATGGTTTTGCTCTAATGGGTATCGAGGGGAAGGTCAGCACGCTCAAGGGAGGGAGCCAAAGCGAATATATCAAGTTTGAGCAGGACGAGGTATGGCTGTTCGAGCTCGCCTCCGACGTAAACGATTACAGGGGCCTGGTCAAAGCCGGGACGAAGCTCCAGCTCTTGCCGTCAACGGCCCTCGAAAAGATCATCGCCGATGTCGGAGAGCATCCTGACGGCACGTACAGGCTCTGGGGCAGAATAACAAAGTATAAGGGCGCCAACTACATATTCCCGGACTATTTCCTGCCCGTCGTCGAGATGCTGCCGGCCGAGCCTGAAGAAGCGGTAGAGCCGAACGAACCGGAAGAGCCTGAAGTACGCAAGGAGGGCCCGGAACCAAACGAGCCCGAGGAGGCGGAGGTACAAAAAGAGCCCGAAGAGCTAAACGAACCGCCGGAGCAGCAGGCTAAGCCTACTAAGCCAACATCAGCGGACGAGGAGGCGCTGCGACGGGCTTTGGCCGACCCGAACGGTGTGCTGGAGATACCGAAAGAGGTATTGGATAAGCTCAAGTCGAGGAAGGTCATCGTGCCCAGGAAGATAACGCCGAGGCTGAAATCACAAGAGAAAGACCAAAAGGATGCGCCCCCGGCTAAAAAACCCGAAAAGAAACCTGAAAAAGACGGCAAGGAAGATTCGCCGGCGGCGAAGAAAACTGAAAAGAAGCCCGACAAGAAACCGGAGCCGGCTAAGAGGCCTGCAATGAAGCTGGATTCGATGCTGGCCGACAGGACGGCGGTCCTTCTCAAGCAGGATGATAGTCGGCTTGTGTTTGTTTTGGATGCCCTTGGGCTGAGCGTGCAGGAAGTCTCGCTGCGGTTGCTGCCGTGCGAGGTGCTCGAGCTGACCGAGGCAAGGCAAATAGCCGAGTTGAACCGGCCGCGATTCAAAATAGCCGGGATAAAGACCAAGTATAAAGGCAAAGAGTATCTTCTGCTGCAAAAGGCCACGCGCACCTACAGCCACGGTAACTTCGGAAGATAAAAAAACAGAATCAGCCACAGAGAGCACAGAGGACACAGAGAGACCAAAAAGACAAGGGAAAAACTGTGAGCCACGAGTTCGACCAAATCCTGATTTCATCAGGCGAGCCTGAATTTGAAAAGATGCTCGGTAAACTTCGCTTTGCGGTAGTACACGCTGCAAGATTTAGGATAGACAGCAAAGAAAATGAGCAGCTAAGAGATATTGTTAAAGACGTTATGAAACGTGGAGATGAGGCTGTAGCAGAATATACGGAAAAGTTCGACGGAGTTAAGCTGTCACCTGGGCAGTTCCGTGTCTCTAAAGAGGATTTAGAGCAAGCCCGCAAAAGAATCGATAAAGATCTTCTGAAGTCTCTTCGTAACGCAATTGAGAATATCCGAAGCTATCAAGAAGAAATCTTCATTGGTGATAAGTCTGAACACTTCGGAATAAAATACACGCCAATAGAAAGGATAGGCATTTGTGTTCCGGGGGCATCGGCACCGCTGCCTTCAACTGTGATTATGACGGCGGTTCCCGCTCAGGTGGCCGGAGTCAAGGAGATCGTTGTGGTTTCACCACCAAGATGTGAAGGCAGTATTCATCCGGTAATTTTAGCGGTCTGCAGGGAATTGGGAATTGAAGAAGTGTATCGGATCGGTGGCGCGCAAGCAGTAGCGGCCTTGGCACGCGGAACGGATACGGTAAGAAAGGTTTATAAGATTGTAGGTCCAGGTAACCAATGGGTGCAGATGGCAAAGCGAGAGGTCTTTGGGGCGGTTGATATTGACTCTGTAGCCGGTCCAAGTGAGGTCTTGATAATTGCAAACGACAAGGCGAATCCCGCCTGGGTGGCGGCGGACATGCTGAGCCAGGCAGAGCACGCACCGGGCAGTGCTATTTTGTTCACGGACTCACAGGGATTCGCAAAAAAAGTCCTTAAAGAACTCAAGGCTCAGGCATCACAGTTAGACAGAGCCAGAGAGACAATCGAATGCGTAACGAAGTTTGGCGGAATCGTTGTCTTTGATGATATGGCCGGGATTATTGAATGGGCAAATGAATTTGCATCAGAACACTTGCAGATTCAATGTGGCGAAAAAAGCAAGGAAGTCGCCGAACAGATTCAGAACGCCGGTGCGATTTTTATTGGTGAGTACAGTCCGGTGGCGGTCGGGGACTACTGGGCTGGACCGAGCCATACACTACCCACAGGGATGACGGCAAAATTCTTCAGCGCATTAAGTGCCAATGATTTCATCAAATCAACGAGCATTATCGA
>JAGMDR010000409.1 GCA_023128595.1 Planctomycetota bacterium
CCGGTGAATGGCATCACGTCTGTGGGACCTACGACGGGGCGAATATGCGCTTGTACGTGGACGGAATCGAGGATTCTGCGAGCCCCGTAGCCGAGAGCAATGGTGTGACGACAAACGAGTACAATGTTTACATCGGGGCAAACGAAGAAAAGCCGGGTCGGCATTGGGACGGTCTGATCGATGATGTACGGCTATATAATTGTCCCCTGACTGCGGCGGAGGTATATGAACTCTTTATGCAGGCACCGCTTTACGTCTATGCCGGCGCGGGGGGGTTGAATGACGGTTCAACCTGGGCCGACGCCTTCAACCACCTTCAGGATGCTCTGGCGGCGGCCTCAAGCGGCAACCGGATTCACGTGGCGCAGGGCATCTACAAGCCCGACCGGGGAGCAGGTGTAACACCAGGCGATCGGACGGCGACATTCCAGTTGATCGATGGCGTGGCAATAAAGGGCGGCTTCGCGGGTTTCGGCGGGCCAAGTCCCGGAATGCGCAACGTCAACAAGTACCAAACCATACTCAGCGGCGACCTTGGTGGCAACGACGGAGCGGGATTCGCCAACAATGGCGACAACAGTTACCACGTTGTGACAGGCAGCCGAACCAATGCCACAGCCGTGCTGGACGGCTTTACCATCACCGCCGGCAACGCCGACCGCCTTGGCGGCGGCGGCATGCGCAACCTCTCCGGAAGTCCGACTGTGGCAAACTGTACGTTCAGCGACAACGTCGCAGGTCAGGGCGGAGGGATGTACAATGTGCTGGCCAGTCCGAATCTCAAAAGCACAACATTCAGTGGGAACCGGGCATTTTTGGAAGATGCAAAGGATGACCCAAGGGGCGGAGGAATGTACAACTACAAAAGCAGCCCCACGCTGACCGGCTGCTTGTTCGCCGGCAACTCGGTGAGCACCTCTCACGCAGAAGGCGGTGATGGTGGAGGGATTTTCTGTGGGGAGAGCAGCCCAACTCTGGTCAACTGCGTGATCAGGGCCAACACCGCCGGTAGATTCGGCGGCGGGATGGCAAGCTGGTGGGGCGGCAGTCCATTGCTCGTCAACTGTATATTCAATAGTAACTCGGCCGGCCAGGAAGGCGGCGGACTCGATAACTACCAAGACAGCCTCACGCTAACCAACTGCACCTTCAGCAGCAACTCGGCGCAGAGCACCGGGGGGATGTACAACGAAGACGGCAATCCGACACTGGTCAACTGTATTTTCTGGGGTAACAGTGACGACGGCGGCGATGCGGAGTCCGCGCAGATTCGGGACGTCAATGGAACATTAGTCATAGAGTATAGCTGTGTCGAGGGCTGGAGCGGCACGCTCGGCGGAACCGCGAATATCGGTGCCGACCCGTTGTTTGTGGATGCAGATGGAGCTGACAACGCGGTCGGCACCGACGATGACGACCTTCGCCTCACCTCCGGCTCACCGTGCATTGATGCGGGTGACAACGCCGCGCTTCTGCCGTTTGTGATTACCGATCTCGATGGGAGCCCGCGCATCTTTCACGGTGTTGTGGATATGGGAGCTTATGAATTTCAGAGCTTGCCGCACTGGTACGTCGATGCGGCCAATGGCGACGACAACAACGACGGGTTGAGCCCCGAAACGGCTTTTGCAACTATTCAAAAAGGTATGGATTTGGCGAGAGAGGGCCATACAGTAGTGGTGTATCCCGGTGTTTATGAAGAGGAGATATTTTTCGACGGCAAGGCAATAACGGTTGCCGGTGAGGGCAGCGACGCGGCAGTCTTGACGTGGCCGCCGAGCTACGCAGTCTCGTTCATGGGTGAAGACTCCAACAGCGTGCTGAAGAATCTCGTGATAAGGAATTGTGGTATTGCGGGCATCCTTATTTCCGGTGCTTCGCCTACGATTACGAACATAACGGTGGTGAACAATAAGAAAGGGATTGAGAAATACTTCTGGGGCGAGCCTGATATAAGCAACAGTATTTTCTGGAACAATACCGACGCCGATTTGGTAGGCTGCGAGGCGAGGTACAGTTGTATCCAAAAGGGAGGTGCCGGTGAAGGTAACATCAGTGCTGACCCGCTCTTTGCAGATGCGGCCAATGGCGACTATCATCTGCGTTCCCAGCGCGGGCGATATAGGGCGACGACCAAGGAATGGATTCTTGATGACGTAACCAGCACGTGTGTCGATGGGGGCGACCCCAAGGTGGATCCGTCAGAAGAACGCACGCCCAACGGCGGGAGGCTCAATATGGGCGCCTTTGGCGGGACGTACTATGCCAGTATGAGCGAATGGAAGATAGCCGGAGATGTGAACCGGGACGGAGTGGTTAATATGATGGATTTTGCGATTGTGGCCGAAAATTGGCTGTCCACCGCCGAGTGGGCCCGGTAGCGTATTGTGCCGTCATATCAGATCGGGTCTGTCGCGAGGCGTTTGCAGCCGTTTTTGCAGCAGAACGCAAGAATCAGGCCGGAAATACGGGCCGGATGCTCACAGCCTTGGCCCTGCACCTTGAAAAACGGATAATGGTCGGCAAGCCGGTTTTTTTTCGGGCTTTTGTTGACAAGGACCCGGCAAAGTGGTACAATACGCCAGGTTTTGGTGTGAGAACTGGGTATGTGTGCAGGAACGGGAGAAAAACCTGGTGTTCGCCAGCATGAGTTAGCTGTAAAGTTGGGGGTGCACGGAGGGTTTACACTCATTGAGCTTCTGGTTGTAATGTCCATAATTGCTCTTTTGATGAGTATTTTGGTGCCTGCGCTTGCTAAAGTTCGGCGTCATGCACGGTCGGTGCTGGGGATAGGCGACCAGCATCATATCGTCAAGACGCTCCTGTGTTATGCACTGGACAACGATGGACTTTTCCCGGAATCGGTGGCGACGGTCGGCGAAGACGATTCTTGGAATTGGCAGGAGCCTACGATGATGACAGGGGTTCACGAGCGGAGCCCCAGGCTGTATCGTTCGATGAGCGCTTATCTGCGCAGCTATATCGCGGACGCGTCTGTCATGTCCTGCCGCAACGCACCGAAAGAGCACGAGTACCTCCAGGAGGCGTGGGATGCCGGCGAAGAGTGGGACAATCCGGACGCTCTCTATGATAAGGAGCCTATGGTGGGGGCGTATTGCTTTTACTGGAACTATGTCGGGTGTTTGACGGGTCGCCGGAAGCTGTTCAAGGGACCGTCGGGCACCGCCGGCGGGCCGGGAGAAAGCAAGTTGTTGGTGAGCTGTTACCTTGGTTACGATCATTATCGCAATCGCAGGGGGTACAGCAGTTGCGAAAAATTCAGAGGCGCCGGCATCGTGGAGGAAACCCCGCTTGCTTCTGCCTGGTGGTCCGGCCCGGGCTCGGATGTGGCTTTAGAAACGCTTAAGATCAAACTGCACGCCGGCTACTCGGACGGGCACGTGGGGACTTACTCGGCCTCAGACGTCGTGCCGACGGAAGTGATTATGAACCGGGCCACCACCGAGCCTTATCCCCCCGGAGTCGGGCCCGGAGTCTTTTATCTGCCGAGCGATGCTCTGCATTAAAAGGCCGTCTCACTTCTCGGACGTCCGCGCAAAGATAATCCACAACCCAACAGCAAGCTTCTACAGCGACAGGACAAACTGCACCAGGTTGTTAATCTGCTCAGCCGTCAGGTCGGATGTGCGCCCGTGTTTATCATCGTGGTTGTCTTTGGTGAGCACATCTTTCATAGTGACGGCGCGGCCGTCGTGCAGATATGGAGCGCTTCGCCAGAGTTCAATCAGCGTCGACGTGTCGAATTCCAGGTTCTTTTCCCTGTCTCTCCCCGTTCCCACATCGTATTTTTTCAAATTCGTGTACAATGGCGCCGGATGGCACTTGGCGCAGTTTGCCTGTTCAAAGACTTTCCGGCCTCGCTTGGCCGATCTGCTTAGCTTGCCATTTACGAGATACGGGCTCGGGGTAGGCTTGAGCGACTTGAGGTATCGGTCGATAGCGACGGCATCGGCCTCGGGGCGGACGGCAAACTGAATGTGCCTTATTCCGGCTCTCACCGCAACTTCTCCGTTATCGCGGACGCCCAGTGCCATGGCGGGCGGCGTCTTGTGCGCCAGCAGCATGCTCTTGGTGTTTTTGGGATTGCCGAGCCCGTCATTGAGAAGGTCCCAGTTGAGCGCATCCGGTCGTCCCTGGGCGGGATGGCAGCTTGAGCAGCTCTGCCACTTCTGAAAGCACAGGTTTGCATCGTGGAAAAACCTCTCGCCTTTGCGGCGGGCGGTCAGGCGCTTTTTCGGGCCAAGCGCCAATGATTGGGCCGCGGGCCGGACCTCCGGGTTGATGTCCACTACGCCGAGAGTGTCGGTGAAATACTCGGCTGCGTAGGCTTTCGTGCCGATAACGGCCAGTCCTCGCGGGCCGTTGCCGGTGAGTTTGAGCCGTCTTCGCAGGCCCACCAGGAAGGACAGGTCGTTGGGAACGTCGTCGTAGGAGGATGTTGCATCGGAGACCTTTTCGCCGGCGGCGGCCTTGCCCAGCTTCTCGTGCAGTTTAGCCTTGTCGATAACGCTGAGCTGATGGGTGCCGGCATGCGTAACGCAGATGTACTTGCCGTCGGCCGTGCACGCGACCCCCCACGGATTGGCGGCGCCCAAATCGACGTCGTCAAGCAGCACCGTATTGACAAGTTTTTTGCTCGGCACGTCTATGATGCTCAGGGCGTTGGTGTTCATCCAGCCTCGCTCGAGCTGCGTCGTTGGGAGCTGATAGCGGGCGAGGACATGGGTGACGTATGCGAATTTGCCGTCGGGTGACACGCAGACGCCCCGCAGGCCCATGCTGCCGTTGGGAAGCTGGATGGCGGCTGCGGCTTTTTTTGCGACCGTATCGATAACGGAGACCTCGGCTGCCACATAATCGCGGTCTGCGGCGCCGGCGGGCACCAGGTTTGCCACGAACAGCAGCTTTCCATCGGGTGTGACAGCCGCTGCTACCGGCTCTCGCGTGACTGCAACGGCCCCGACGACCTCGCCCGAGGCCAGGTCGTAGATCCCGACGTTGTTATTAAAGCGGTTGCAGACATAGAGCGTTTTGCCGTCGGGGCTGACCACGGGTGCAATTGGAGTGTGCTCTGCGGCCAGAGTCTTACCAATCTTGCCGGTTTTGAGATCGACGACGTGAATCCGACCGTTCGGCACGGCGCCGGTAACGTAGAGGCTCTGGCCGTCCGGCGACAGGGCCAGCCCGCTCGGCGGGTCCGGCAGCGGGATGACTTTCTTGACCTTGCCGGCGGCAATGTCAAAAACGGCGATTTGCCTGGCCGTCGCCTCAGCGATATACAGGGTCTTGCCCTGGCTGTCGGCTGCCAAGGCCAGCGGCGAGAGGTAATCCTGCCGGGCCGCTTCGAGGTTTCCTGCAAAAGAAGTCAGGGCGCAGAACACGCCCGCGAACAGTATCAGATTCCTGCCAAGTGACATCATTTGTTATACTCCTGTAAAGACTCTTAATCTCCATAAATCATCACGCAAGCGCCCACAGTGAACACCTGATTGTACCAGACTTTTTTCCTTTTTCCATACTCTCTACTGAACAGGCGAAGTTCGCACAAAAACGGGTGTGCCCTTTTCCGGCACGACCACTACGCGGAATCCGACGTTGAAGACTTTTTGCCAGGCCGGGTAGCTCAGCCGGAAGGCGGACCGGCAGCGTGTTGGGCGGTCCCGCCACGAGCCGCCGCGGATGGTTCTCTCGCCGGCGGCGGCGATGTTGTTGCGTCCGTCCTCGGCCCGGTACGGATACGGTTTGTACACCGACCGTGTCCATTCCCAGACGTTGCCGTGCATATCGTGCAGTCCCCACGGGTTCGGCTTATATGTGCCGACGTTTGCTGTTACGAGCTTTTTATCGTCAAATCTCGCATCTCTGGGCGTAAGGTCCATAGTATATCTGCCGTCGGTGTCATAAGCCAGTTGTCTGATGGTCACATCGGCCATATTGGCGAACTTGGAGAAGTCGGTATCCAAATCGACGTAGTACATCGGACTATCGGTGCCGGCGCGACAGGCCCATTCCCACTGCGCTTCGGTGGGCAGCGTGACCTTTTGTCCGCTTTTCTCGGAGAGCCACCGGCAAAAATCGATGGCCTCTTTCCAGGAGACGCGAACGACGGGCTGTTGAGGGTAATTGACGCGCCAGCCGAGGTGGCCTTCGCTGAAGACCCAGGAGCCCTTATGCTCGAACTTGCTGTCGTGCGATGGGTCGAATCGGGCGTACTGCTCGTTGGTGACCTCGAATTTGCCCATCCAGAAGGGTCTTGTGATTTTCACGGGCGTAAGTGGAAGCTCATCGGAAGATCCGCCTGCAGCGCCCATAACGAACCGGCCGGCCGGGATGAATACCAAATCGAGTTTTAGGCCGTTGCCGAGGTCGATTGAGCGACTGGCCGGGCCGGAGGCTGTTTGTCGTTGCTTTGCCCGGGCGGCATCAAAGGGCCAGCCGGAGATGAGAGGTACCTCGAATGTCGGTGTGGGTATGGGCACGGGTTGGATCGGCTCGATTTGTTCGGCGGGCATTTCCGGATAGACCTCCGGATCCTCATAGATGGCGGCATAAAGCCCATTTAGCTCGCGCCGGCGGCGGTGATCGTTCTCGGTTTTTTTCACGCCGACGATCTCTCGCCAGGTGCCGTGGCAGGGGGCGTTCAGGTCGATCCAGATTGAGAGCCGGCGCCAGGCCTCCGGGTCGAGTTTGACGCCATAGTGCCCCTTTTTGAGCATCTGAAAGAGCTCGCTCGTATTGGTGTGGAATTCGCCGGGGGCCAAAAGACGCAGATCGCTTTCAAGTCCGCCAACCCTGACGAGACGCCGCAGCTCGATATAAGAAGGCTCGAATACTCCTCCGTATTTCCCGAAGAGTTTGTCTTTCGGCTTATTACCGACAAAAACCACCCTGGGATCGGAGTTTTTCGTTACGACAAAGGCGTTCTGGTCGCCGCGGAGGTTTGGGATTTGGCACCCGTCCTTTCGCGGTTCTCCGTTGTGACACGAGATGCAGTATTTATCGAGGACGGGCTGAACCTCGCGTGCGAAGCTAAAGCCTCTTACAGGTCCGCGCCAGGGTTCTATTTCGGCCGGCACCAGGCGTGAGGCGATAGTCTGACGGTTGAGAGGTCCCGTGTTTTGTTTCTCGTGGCAGCCTACACAAGAGACAATCTCGCCGGGCATAGCGGTCATCCAGCTCCGCATCAGTTGCAGAGCGTTGCCCCGGGCGTCGATCGGCTGGATGGATATCGGCGTGTTGGCGGGCACGCGGAACATAGCCGACCCGTCGGCTTCCACCGGAACGGTGCCAAGCACACGCTTTGGCTCCCAGGGGCCGTCGGCGCCGACGCGGTGGTTGATTCCGGCGATGCGGCGATACGCGAAGTGATAGCTGAACAGCCGCAGCTTTTCGACCGAGCCGTGAGGGACACCTCTCAAGCCCGGGCCTTTGTATATATTTTCAAGGTACACGATTGCATCTTTGCGACTTAAATCGACCCTGTCGGGGATGACGGGGGGACGTCTTGTTTGGCGGAGCGGGACGGGTTCGAGCAGGGCGTAGCCTTCGATTTCCTTTATCAGGAGGATGTTGTCGAAGACGTCCACCAGGTATATGCCCCAGAGATCGGTCGGCGTCGGTTTGCAAGCGACGAGGAAGTATTTTTCGTTGAGTGGCCAGGGATGAAGGAATTTCGGCCAGGTGTTGAGGGTAAGCTTGTCCTGGATGAGTGGCTGGACTTCTTGGCCTCGGCCTGGAATTCGCTGGACGACGCCATCGGTTGCCAGCCGCCCCAGCGCAGGGTCGAAAATGACCAGTTCTCCGACCCGGCCGACGTGATGCCCTGTAACGATGCCAACGACTTTCGTGGGATGGCCCGGAACCGGACGGGCAAAGAAGATGCCGTTCGGCCAGTAGCCGCCTGAGCCATAAAACTCTCGCTGCGTGGTGCCGTCAGGATTCATAGTGAACAGAAAGCGGGCCCAGACGTGAGGGGTGTCCGTGTATTCCCAGCGCAGATACAGGATGCGTCCGTCGGCCATAACCGTCGGGCAGAAATTGTGGTCCTGCTCGAAACAGATCTGGCGGACATTCTTGCCGCGCGAGTCCATAATGTACAGCATCCCCACATCTACCGACGCATTGCAGGGGACGCCCTGGAACGGCGCAGTGGAGACGTAGGCAATTTGTCCGTTTGGCAAATAACAGGAGTCGAGGTTATGAACGTCGGGCTGGTCGTCGGGCGAGACCTGGCGCAGGTTTGTGCCGTCGATATTTATCTCGAAAATCTGCCACTTCTTGCGAGAGTCCGGCATAGAGAACATAAGCTTGCCGGCGTCGAAGTGCAGATCCATTTCGTTGACGAGTCTTCCATCAGGCGGTTCATAGAGGGTGATCAGGCGGCCTTGCGGCTGCACCGGTGAAAGAATGGCGATTTCATTGTCCCAGCCGGTCGTGTTGGGCATTGTATGGAGTTGCCAGGAGCTCTGCTGGGGCAGGCCGAGGAATTTTCCCAGCCCCTTGTCATTACCCTTATCTCCTTTTGCCCGGCGGGCGTCGCCGAGGGGCTTGCGCTTGACCAGCAGCAATCGCTCGAAGTCCAACAGCGGATTGTCAAGCAAAGCCTTGCGTTGCAGTGCAACAATGCGTTCAACGGGCCCAAGGGTCGCGGAGTCGCGCTGCTTGAGGGCATCTTTGATCTCGGGCAGGCGCTTCTCGTAGGCATCCAGCGTCCGGAGATATACTTCGCCGGCGGTGTACCTTGCACCGAAGGTCTTCATAAGGTCGCGGACGGCCAATCTCAGGGCCTTGAAGTTCACGTTTGCCAGGTCGTCAGCGGCTTTGCTGAACGGGTCGGCGGGCTGAGCTTGGACCTGGTCTGATTCCTGCCGTGGCGCCGGGGCGGCAGACAACTGCGATTGGACCACCGCCGGTATCCCACAGACGGCGAGAAACAAAGGAGCAAAAATCTGCCGCTTAATAGCCTTCACCACATACCTCTTCATTATGATTCGCACGATGAATACCTGTTTATATTGTCAAAATCCCATTACTGCAAGCGCTTAGTTGATAGAAATCAAAATACCGGCCAAGTGCCCTGCCTGGTAACTTAATTAAACTGGCCGAGACCGGCGGGCTCATGCCACAGCGAGCGCCAGTAGGCACGATCTGTCGCGTAAATATCTATGGCGGCATCGGCGGGGAG
>JAGMDR010000041.1 GCA_023128595.1 Planctomycetota bacterium
TGACCGAGCACGGCCTGAAACTCGAGCTGACCGAGCGGGCCAAGGAATTTCTAATCGATAAGGGTTACAATCCCGAGTTCGGGGCAAGGCCTTTAAGAAGAGCAATCGAGCACTATATTGAAGACCCGCTTTCCGAAGCCGTCCTGGGCGGCAAGTTCAAGGGAAAGAACCTTATTAAGGTCGATGTCCAGGATGAAGAGCACCTCAAACTCAAGGGATTCGAGGTGAAAGAGGCCGAGAAAACAGAATCTCCGCAGGTCGGGGTCGCCCAGTCACAGGAATAACCCGGCGCAGAAGGCCAAAGATCGGAAAAAGGACTAACGGTGTGTTGTTGTTCGTAGTGGCGGTATCTGATTGGCGGCAGTTGTTTACTTACGCGTCATTTCAATTTCAATTTCGCTTTGCTGGCGGGCCAGCAGCTCCTTGAACTCTTCGTTCCTCATCCACTTGACGGTTGCATCGAGCTGGAGCATTATGTATCCGTCGCTCAGCAGCGAGGAAGCGTAGTTCTTCTTGGTGTAAGCCAGAATCTCATTGGGTTCCGCGTCAAAGTCGATCCACAGGCCCCTGTACTGCAGTTCGCCCAGACGGGCGCCGCCTTTCAACTGACTCTCGATGTCGTCAATAAAAGACCCGGGCGGCACTTTGCCGTTCCTCTCTTGGTATTCGAGGACTATTTGGCCAAGCTGCTGCATCGCCCTGATTGCCTCTGAGCGATTGACGTAGTCTTTGAAGTTGACCATGACCACCACCGCAACCAGCGTAACGACTATTACGGTCAGAACCTCCACCAATATAGCCTTTTGCCGTCTGTTCACCGTGTTGAAAACCTTCCTGTTCTTGCGCCGTTTCGGGCCTTGCGCATCACCGCGTTTGGCCGCGAGCTTCCAACGGCCCGGTAAATCGCCTTTGGCGGTTACTATCTCGGTGTCCTGAATTCGACGCGAGTTTGGCGCTTCACGATTTAATTCTTAGTCTGCCGTCTTTGACGAGCAGCCTGCCTTCGGCAAAGAGCCTTATGGCCTGCGGATATGCGATACATTCCTGCTCGAAGACTCTGGCGGCGAGTGTATCGGGGCTGTCCGCCTCTTTGACCTCGCAGGCCCGCTGAACAATTATTGGTCCTTTATCATATTCGTTTGTGCAGAAATGCACCGTGCAGCCGCTTACTTTGCAGCCGGCCTCCAGCACGGCCTCGTGAACGTGATGCCCCCACATCGCCTGGCCGCCGAAGCTCGGCAGCAGGGCCGGGTGGATGTTCATCACGCGATTCTCATAGCACGCCGGTATCTTCCACAGGCAAAGCCACCCACCCTGGACAACGAGATCCACTTTGGCGGCGACCAGCTCTTCTTCGATGCGTTTGCTGAATTTGTCGATGTCGCCGTAGTCCTTCTTGCGGACGATCTTGACGTCCAGCCCGGCATTTCTCGATCTTTCGACACCGGCCACGGTCGAGCGGGAGCTTATTACAACGGCCACCTCGGCGTTTAGCCGGCCCTGTTCGATATATTCGAGGATATTCAGCAGCGTTGTGCCGCCGCCGCTGATTAAAACGCCGAGCCGAATCGGCTTGGCATTCGCCGAGGTGGGCGCACCTTGAAGCTCAACATCACTGCCTTGATCCAGAGCCCGGTTCACGAGCTTGTCTGCTTCTTCGTTCCTGGCCCTGATAACGTGTTGGACCTTCCAGTCTGTGAATTCCCCGAGCAGCTCGACTGCCTGCCGGAAAAGCGGCCTGATCTGCTCGCTCTTGACCCTGTACTGGCCGTTGATCTGTTTGACAAGCAGCTCGCTGTCACTGAAAACCCGCAGTTCTTTGGCGCCGATCTGCCTTGCGGCTTCGAGCGCCCTTACCAGGGCCGTGTATTCGGCTACGTTGTTTGTGGCCCGGCCGATGAAGAAGGCCCTGCCTTGCAACCGGGCGCCGCCGGCATTGCTTAAGATGAAACCCGCCGCCGCCGGGCCCGGATTGCCCCTGCTTGCGCCGTCCGTGTAAACGATGATTTTGTCAGGCAAGGTAGTCGCTCCTCAAAAGCCGCAATTTTGCTGTCAGAGTCGATTAGACCTGCGAATCACCAAGTACGAGTATTCGTGTGCAGTTCGGACAGCGGATAATCTCGTCTTTGCTCATAAGCATGTTGACGCTCTCGGCCGTGATGCCCATAAAGCAACCGCCGCAGCTATAGGTCGCCCCTTTCCTGTCATCCTGCTGTTCAATCGCTGCAACTGCATGGCCGTCGTATGTTTCGGCGACACGTCTGAATATTTCCAATGGTTCGCTCGGTATGGCCTGTGCAACCTCGTCCCACTCTGCCTGGACCTTGTTGATTTCCGCCTCGTATTTGCCGGCCAGCGTCTCGGATTCCGTCCGCGTCTTCTCCAGTTGTTGCTTTTGCTCGTCTATCTGTTTCTGGATATCCTCGCACTCGGCCTCGTCGGTCTCGATATCTTTCAGTAACTCCAGAATCTGCGATTCAATCTTTGAATTGTCGGCTTTGGTTGTATTAAGCTGGGTGAGAACGGCGGCATATTCCTTGTTCGTTTTTGCGCTGTTGAGAGAAGCCCTCCACTTTGCAATCTCATCATCTCGGCTCTTGAGCTCCAGCTCCAGGCGGTCACACTGGATCTTGGTCAGTTGAATTTCTTCTTTTTTTGCTTCGAGGGCGTTTTGCAGGCTTCTGACCTGGTTCTCCTGGATGACTACATTTCTTCGGCATCTTGTCAGTTGTGCCTTTCCGGCCCGCAAACGATTTTCAACACTTTGAAGTCTTGTCAGCCCATTCAGTACAGGTCCCATTTATGCTCCTTAGCCCTGCTCAAAAATTCCTGAACCCTGCATTATGTCGGCTGGTATTGCGCTGTGCAACAAAATTTTTTACCGATTTTGACCTTTTCGCCAATCCGCATAGAATCTTGCCGTTGGCCTTTGCGGTCCTGCTTTGCCCCGCCTTTCGTCAATTCGTGGTTAACGTTTTTCTTTTGCCGCGGCTGCCTGTATAATTGCCCTGCTATGAAAGAGCTGTTGAAGAAACTGGTGCAGGCCGAGACAACCGCCCAAGTCGGCGAATTGGCCGGGGCGCAAGTAATTTCAGCCGACTTTGCCCGCTCCGGCATAGACTCCTCGATAAACACCTGGGACGGGACCAGGGCCAATGTTTCGGCTCGGGTCAAGTCAGCCGGCGGCAGAGCTGCGCTGTTATTCGCCTGTCATCTTGATGTTGTCGGCCCCGGCGAAGCGCCCTGGAGCCACCCGGCCTTCGGCGGCGTCGAAAGCGACGGCAAGATTCACGGCAGGGGCGCGGCGGATATGAAGGGCGGGATCGCCGCCATCGTTACCGCTATCAGGCAAATTGTCGATTCCGGCGCCAGGCTCCGCGGTGATATCGTATTTGTGGCGGCGGCGGGCGAAGAGACCGATAGCTGCGGGGCGAAGAGATTCATTCGCAACTGCGGCGAGCTTGGCGACCTTGCCGGCGTGATTATCCCCGAGCCCACGGATTTCGAGATTGTAACCGCCCATCGGGGGATGCTCTGGCTGGAGGTTACCACCAAAGGCAAAGCCGCCCACGGCTCGACGCCGCAACTGGGCGTAAATGCGATAACCTCTATGAAGGCCGTTCTAAATGAGCTGGAAAACTATGAGATTGCCGCCGAATCCCACGAGCTGTTAGGCGATTGCTCTATGAGCATCAACACGATTGCCGGCGGCGAAGCCCTTAACGTTGTGCCCGATAAGTGCAGCATCGGGATAGATATTCGCACTTTGCCGGCGCAAAATCACGAGGATATTTTAGGTGATTTACAAGGAATCTTTGCAAAACTAAAATCCGGGGATCCCCGGTTCGATGCGGAGGTCTCGGTGATCCGGCAGGTCCGGCCGCTGGAGACCGATTCCAACAGTGATTTTGTCGGGGATTTCTGCTCCGCCGTGGGGAGCGGCGAAACCAGAGCCGTCGGCTATACGACGGACGGGCCTCATTTTGCTGCGCTCGGGGCCCCGGTAGTAATCTTTGGCCCCGGCAAGCCGGAGCTTTGCCACAAGCCCGACGAATACATCGACATCGTGGATTTGGAAAAGGCCATTGAGCATTACAAGAATATCATTTTGAAGTTTTTGTCCTGACTTTTTGTAGATGTGTTTTGCCGAACGATCCAGACTACCTTTGTTTAAGGAGTATCTCCAAAACGATCACCGCAAAACGAAACAGCTTTTTTGTTGAACTATTGACCGTATTCGTTAACATCCTGTTAGAATCCGACCCGGCGAAACAAAAATTGCCGAAAGAGAAAAATATGGCTGTCTTAAAACTGGACAAACATGATGAAAAGAAGGAAGTCAAATTTGAACTGGACTATCTTATGTCTTTAACGACCCGGCAGCGATTTGAAATGATGTCCAAAAAAACTCGAGAAATCCTAAGTCTTCTTAAGAGAAATGGAAACAGAAAAACTACTCAGATTATTAAAAGAACATAAGGCCCGGTTTGTCATAATCGGCGCCACCGCTTTTCCCGTCCATGGCTATAGCCGTGCAACGTTAGACATCGATCTTTTTATAGAACCTGAGAAATCAAATGCACAAAGAACGCGCGAGGCTTTGAAGGATTTCGGATATGAGGTGACAGATGTTACGATAGATGACTTATTGACCCGGAAAGTGCTGCTCCGTCAGTATCTCATAGAAACCGATATTCATCCGATGGTCAAGGGTGTTACCTTTGAAAGAGTATGGAACAATAAAGTAAAAGCTCGCTTTGGAAAAACTTTTGTTTGGTTCGCCTGCCTCGATGACCTGATAAGGATGAAAAAAGCTGCCGGGCGAGTAAAAGACCTGGAGGACCTCAAATATCTGCTTGAGCTGAAAAAGAGAACAAAAAGCAGTCGATAGGGGTGTGAAATCATTTTCTGGCAAGTGATTGGGGCGTTTGTCAATACTCGTTCACAAGGCGCAACAGAGCCGCTATCGTCATTGCGAGGCCTTTGAAAAAGGCCGTGGCAATCTCCGCCTTACAAATGAGTGAGATTGCTTCGCTTCGCTCGCAATGACGGAGCGCGTAATCCTTTGTCAGGAAGAACCTTATACTGTGCCAGGAAAATCAGTCACACCCGTCGATAGCAAGAGATTATGGAAGTGCATCCCCCCCCGATTGGGGTCCCGCACGCCAAAAACAGCTCCAAATGCCATAGATTGGGAGTTGCTTGCCTTTAGAGGACTACTTTTCCCCCGCGAGCCGGATTGCCCTAAAGCCTTATTGTTAATGGGTTTAACTAAATAATGCACAAGTATCCTGCTAATTCCTGATAAATTCCTTGACTTTTGCAGTTTGCTCTGGTAAACTACTTAGCAGAGAATTTGTAGGGGGAAACCATGTATGTGCAGCTTATTGCTGTGGAGAATGCAGTATGGATGCATAAGGAAGCACCGTTTTCTTGTAGAATCTTCTGTTAGCGAGACGATATAGTCTTTGTAACCGTAAGAAAAGGAGAAACATTATGACGAGGCGAATTTTTTGTAAAATACTGTTAGTCGTTGTTGCGATTCTGGGACTCTTCGTTCTTTCGGGCGTTTTGTCGGCCCAGGGCAACAGAGATACGGCCTTCGAGCGCGTCAAAGCAGTCCAGGAAGGGCACACCAACCGCCTTATGGCAATCAAGGGCGTAGTGGGTACGGCCGTAGGGCTCGACGGATCCAACGCCCACGTGGTCAAGGTCCTCGTTGAAAAGCCGGGCGTTGCCGGAATCCCCAGGAAGCTCGACGGAGTTCCCGTCCATGCGGTAGTCACGGGCAGATTCTACGCGCTGCCAAAACCCGACAAACCCGGGAAGCCGCCCAAACCTGATCCTGAACCTCCGGTCGATCCTACGGCGCGCTTTGACCGCCCAGTCCCGATAGGGGTCTCAACCGGCCATCCGGACATCACAGCCGGGACGATCGGCTGCAGAGTCAAGAAGGGTAACAACGTATATGCTCTGAGCAACAACCACGTTTACGCGGACGAGAACAATGCTGCCATCGGCGATAATGTTCTTCAACCAGGTGCGTACGATGGCGGAAAAGACCCGGCTGATGCCATTGGCACCCTTCATGACTATGAGACGATCGTCTTCTACGATACCGAGGATCCCCCCCATCCCATCCCTACTAATGAGATCGATGCGGCCATTGCCCTTAGTTCGACGGCCAATCTCGGCAATGCCACACCATCAGATGGATATGGGACGCCCAAGTCAACGACTATGGCAGCTCAAATTAACCTGCCGGTGAAGAAGTACGGGCGAACAACAGGGTTGACCAAAGGCAAAGTCTATGCTCTTAACGCCACCGTTGATGTTGGTTATGACACGGGCGTGGCACGTTTTGTCGGCCAGATAGTTGTATCACCCGGCGGCTTTAGCGCCGGCGGCGATTCGGGTTCGCTTATAGTCTGTGATGGTAAAGGAAGAAACAAGGCAAACGACCGTAGACCCGTGGGATTGCTGTTTGCTGGTAGCTCATTTTATACGATTGCCAATCCGATTGGCCCCGTACTTGACCGCTTTGACGTTACCATTGATGGCGAATAGCGAGACGTAAAAAGTCTCTGATACGATACAAGGACATGTCTGGCATAAATGCTGGCGGATGTCGTTGGCGTTACGCCTACGGGCATAAAACGCAGTGTTAGTCTGCTTTCTTGAATGGCCCAGAGAATAGAGACCTGTTAATGGTCAGGCAGATTGCAATTGTTTTGCTGAACATTGGTATTATGACAACAGCCGGTAATCTTGCCGGCTGTTCTCATACTGGCCCCGGCGACCCTGAGAAAGGACAGTATATGCCGGAACGAACTATCGAGCAGGTGCAGGAAGAACACACGGATGGCTGGATGGCCATTCCCGGAGTCGAAGGCACTGCAATCGGGCTTTTCGAAGGTAAGCCTTGTATCAAGGTTTTTACATCCTCAAAACCACAGCAGCTACGAGCTAATATCCCGTCAACCATCGAGGGCTATCCTGTAATTATTGAAGAAACGGGTGAGTTTCGTGCACTGGACTAACAGTAGTCCAGGCAAATAAAACTTCCACACAATCATAAGCACCACCTCTTTCCATATTTGAATAATTTGTGATTTTCCTAAAAAGTCAGGTACAATTCACGAGCGATTTGTGCCGGGAGGTTGGTTTTTACGCAGGAAAGAAAGATGCTATGCCCAAAAGCCGGTGGCCAAGATTACGGCGTGCAAATAACGCCGATTGCCCCAAGATTACCGACTTGGTTTTCAACGTGCTTCAAGAGTATAATCTCAAGCCGGACCCTGAATCCACCGACTCCGACCTTAAAGACGTTGAGCATTCCTATTTCCAGCGGGGCGGCGCGTTTTATGTGCTCGAAGAAAAGGACGGTTCGATAATTGGGGCATGCGGACTCTACTCGATTGATAAAGCAACCTGCGAGCTTCGTAAAATGTATCTGCACAGCTCATATAGAGGCAGAGGGTTGGGCAAGCTGCTGTTGGACGAGGCCCTGGCCGAGGCGAGGCGGATGGGATTTAGGAAGATGACCCTCGAGACCGCTTCGGTCCTCAAAGAGGCGATCAGCTTGTATAAGAGTTACGGATTTGTCGAATACGAGCCGGAGCATTTGTCGAGCCGATGCGACCAGGCATTCGTGCTCGAATTGAAATAGATCCCGCCGGCGCAGGAGCGGCCCAGGTTCCATATCGCGGCCCGCCGGCGGCATTTCGTCAGAAAACGGATGCGCAGAGCA
>JAGMDR010000410.1 GCA_023128595.1 Planctomycetota bacterium
GAGCCTGCAGGGGCCCAGGGCTGGCCTTTCCCCCCCCCCAGGGGCCCTTGCGGGCCTGCTGTCAGCCTAAAGGCGATAAACGCAGCTTGGTATACAATTTCTGGACACATAGAGCCAGTTTTTACAGCGTAAGTAGCGTTGTAGTACTAAGAAAACCCTTATTAGAGGACGACTCCCGTTCACCAACCCCCGCGCCCCTTCCAGCCCCTTCGCACTTTTTCACTCCGACAGCTCCGCAAAACGCCAAATCAGCTTGGCTTATCGCCGCCGTTAAGTTACAATATACCTTGAGGAGGTTCGCAAAGATGAATATGGGCCGTATCAAAGCCGAAACTTTCGCACTCTCGCTACTGATAGTGCTATCGGTACACGCGCGGGCAATTGCCGAAAGAACGATCCAGGCCGAAGACCTCTACGACAAGATGCGCGGTATGTGGCTCGGCCAACTAATTGGAAACGCCGCAGGAAGAGAAACTGAAGGCAAGTATTCCAGCACACCCAATCCTAATAACTCTGTTCCGTGGGTCATAAAGCCCGAATGGGACGCTGATGACGATACCGATATTGAATACTTGGCCTTGCACATACTTGAAACCAATGGATTTGATTGCAATTCCCATCAAATCGCCGCCCAATGGCGCTCACATATAACCACCTCTGGTATATACATTGCAAACAGGCAGGCCTGGTACCTCATGGGTGATGGCCGCCTGCCGCCGAATACCGGAAGCCAAACTTACAACCAACACTGGTATTCAATCGACTCTCAAATAACTACCGAAACCCTTGGCGCAGTCTCTCCAGGCCTCGCCCAGACCGCCATTGATCTGACCGCGAAGTTCGCACACATCACAAATACCGGTTTCCCGGTTCACGCCGCGCAGTTCTACGCCGCTATGTATGCCAACGCCTTTTTCGAGCCGAACGTCGTAACTCTTGTAACCCAGGCCCTCACTGCCATACCAACGACAAGTCGAACGCACCAGGTCGTAACCGACGTGCTCAACTGGTACCTCGAAGACGCCAATGATGGCATATTCAACTGGCGCCCAACACGATACAAACTACATGACAAGTACCAGGGCCTAAATAGCTATGGCCGCTATTACAATTGGATAGAATCGACAGTCAACACCGGGGCAACGGTTCTGGCCATACTCTATGGCCAGGGCGACTTCAAAGACACCGTCCAGATCGGAGTCTTGGCCGGCTGGGACTGCGACTGCAACCCCGCAACAGCAGGCGGCCTCATTGGAATTATTGAAGGCTTCGGCAACCTGCCCTCCGACCTCACAGACCCGGCCGTATGCGGCGACCTTTACAAGAACCTCTACAGGCCGTACCTGCCGGACCCTCAGCAATATCTTCCTCAGTACGATACCATTACCGGCATCGCTTCTCGCTTGACCATCCTTGCCCAGCGGAACATCCTGGATAATGGCGGCTATGTAACCGGCACCGGCCCGGCAGCCACATACCACATCCCCGATGACAATATGATTATACCCGAGCCCGAAAAGCCTGACCCAAACGGCCCCCTCGGCCTCGTCGCTGATGCACTTGCCGCCGGGATTACTGTCACCCCCACCGCAGCCGTTCAACGCTATAATCCCCACAAAGACCGCGAAAACCTCTACTCGATTATCGACGGAATAACGGATAACTCCTATAACGGCCACAGACCATATTACACTTACCTTTCCGACAAGAACGCACGCCCTGAGCGCCACTGGTATCAATTGGACTTTTCGCAGCCGGTCAAATTCGACCAGGTCACCTTCTACGAGGGCGATGTCGTTTGGCAGCGAATCAACGATTACTATAAGAGTGGCAGCGCAAAGGGAGGCTTCTTCAATGACCTGACCGTAGAGATCCTGCGCGACGGCCGATTCATCCAGCCCGCCAACCTCCAAATGGACCCTGCTCTTGACCGTTTCAAAATGTACCAGACAATCACGTTCAATTTTGCACCTACAGTCGGCCGGGCGATACGCATCATTGGCACACCGGGCGGCACCCAGGCCTTCACCACTATTCTGGAGCTGCAAATCCAGGGTGATATTGATCCCGGCCTCTATGTTACATCGGTAAGAATCGCCGACGGCCAAGACCAGCGCTCGAATGTCAACAAAATACAGGTGCAATTCAGCCGGGATGTATCGGTAACCAAGAACGATGTTCAGCTTACAGGGACAACAAACGGAACCATCGATATGAATCGAGTTGAATTCGACTACGATAACGCTGCGCCACTGCTTACCCTGTTCTTTCAATCGCCGCTGCCGGACGATGCTTACTGCTTGAACCTGGATTGTCTCGCCATAACTGATGCCAACGGCCTGACCCTGCTCGACGACGACCACAATCCCGACGACGGCTCCTATACAATAGAATTCCACAGCCTTTTTGGCGATGCAGACGGCTCAGCAACGGTAAGTCTGCCGGACCTCGCCCTTTTGGCTCTGCATTGGTTCGATGTCCCTGCCGACACGGGACTCGACGCAAACGAAGACAACACCCTCAACTTCTCAGATCTCGCCGCTGTTCTCCAGAACTGGCTCGTCTCCTTGTGACCACCCTTGCTCACGCCCGTAAGGAATCACTCGCCGGTTTTTACTTGATTCTTGATCAAGAACCGCCGCCGGAGGCGGGATCGGTGGCTCTTCTACCCATACAAAGTTATCCGCAATATGAACAATAAGTCCTCTCGGTCTCCCAGATCGTAACGCAGTGCAGCGACGCTTGGCCGAATTTGCCCACCAGCTTATCCCACGCAAAGGCCGCGATATTCTCAACAGTAGGATTGGTCGTGCCGAACCGGGCAACGTCAACATTCAGATTCTTGTGGTCCACCGCCTTTATGAGCTCCTCGTCCACCGTTTTTTCAAAATCACCGATACAGAAGCTGTTACGCGGTGGCGTTTTGAGCGTAACCTCCACGACGTAGTTGTGCCCATGGCCCGCGGGATTTGCGCACTTACCGAAGACCTCGAAATTACGCTGCTCGGAGAATTCCTCGTTCCACAGCTTATGCGTCGCCGCAAATTCAAACTTCTCACTGAAATATACCATCCGGCAATCCCCCGTATCTATATCGACCTTCCTGAAAGGATTCAGCTTCAAGCTTAGCGTGCTCAGCCTCGCCGCGGCGAACTTATCGGCCAGCTCACTCCAGGCCGTTCCCAAAAGCTCGGCTATAGCAGAAAGCCCGATGTGCCTGCCCGCCCGAAAATCCGCCCTTATCCGCTCGGCAAAGATCGGCACCACCCAGCGGCGAACATCCTCATCGATGTCCGTTACATTGACAACAAACCCCGTAGCCGGCTCAACGTCACCGGCCACCTCCACGGATAATTCCAGAAAGAGCGACAGCCCCTCGCCAGCCGGCTTCGATGCAAACGAATTATGCCCTTCGCTTTCTCCCGACAGAAAAGGATTTACCGAAAACCGCACACACCTGCCCAGCTTGTGCATAAAAACAGCCCCTGTTATTTCTTGCCGCTGTGCATCAGGCTCAAGACCTCGTTTCGGCTCTTGGGGTCTCGCCTGAATATCCCGCGAAGCGCCGATGTCACCATCGCCGAGCCGGGCTTTTTTATCCCGCGGATCGTCATACAGCTATGCGATGCCTCTAACACCACCGCAACGCCGCGAGGCTTCAGACGGCCCATAATGAAATCAGCTATCTGGTACGTAAGCCTCTCCTGGGTCTGCAGCCGCCGGGCAAAACAATCCACAATGCGCGCCAGCTTGCTGACGCCAAGCACCGAGCCGATCGGCAGATACGCAACGTGGGCCGAGCCGATAAACGGCATCAGATGGTGCTCGCAAATACTGTAAAACGGTATGTCACGCAGCAGGACGATCTCATCATAGTTCTCCGTAAAGATGCTGCGAACGTGCTCCTCGGGGTCCTCCCTCATCCCGCCTAAAAGCTCGGTGTACATCCTCGCCACTCGCTCCGGCGTGCCCTTGATCCCCTCGCGCCCGACATCCTCACCCACCGCAAGGAGTATCTCCTTAACAGCTTTCCTGATCCTTTCCGTATCTATCGTCTTGCTTTTCTTACCCATATCTTCAACCTGCAACTATACGCACATGCAAGTAAGCATCTTATTCCATCTTGCCCGACCTCGCCGGTGCCGTTTCTAAAGAATTAGTGTAGTATTCCGTCAATATTGTTACCTATAAAGAGCAAGAAGTCAAAGAGAACTTTCTGCATTAGTCGCAGTTTTTTCTTCTTGAGCATTCCTGTCTATGTTTATTCACCTGCTTTGATGTGCCTGCCGACGTTATGTGGACATCCGATTCAGGGGTTTTCCTAAGTGAGTCGGTTGTTATTCCGGGACCGGTCCGGGATTTTTTTCGTTGGCCAGATCCTCCCCCTTCGACTTCGCTCGGGGCCGAAGGCTATTTGCGCTCAGAATGACAGACGGCTGGGTGCTTGACGGTCGATGCTGGATGATGGATTCGGGTGGCGGCGAAGGTGGGGAGGAGAGTGAATTTCAGATTTCAGATTGGTGATTGGTGATTGGGATCTTGAAGAAGGCTTTTGAGGTGGCGGTTACTGCGGCGGCGAAGGCGGGGAGGTCGAGACCCTTTAGCTCGGCGAGGAATTTTGCGGTGTGGGCCATGAGTGCGGGCTCGTTTATCTTCTGCTTTCGCATTGGTTCGGGTGACATATAAGGGCTGTCGGTTTCGAGCATTAGTCTGTCGAGGGAGACAACTTCGACGGCGCGGCGGGCCAGCTCGGCGTTTTTGAAGGTCACGACGCCGGTAAAGGAGATGTGGCAGCCGAGGCCGAGGACGCGTTTAGCCTGTTCGGGCGAGCCGCTGAAGCAGTGGAAGACTACGGCTTTGACGAGTCGGCCGAACTGCTCGAGGGTGTCCATCGTTTCGTCGAAGGCGTTTCTCGAATGGACGATGACGGGGAGATTGAGGTCTGCGGCGAGCTTTAACTGGGCGGCGAAGACGCGCCTTTGGTCGGGCTGTTTGGAGAAGTTGTAATGGAAGTCCAGGCCTGTTTCGCCGATGGCGACGACGTTTACGTTTTCTGCAAGCTCGCGGAGCTGTCTTAGTGTATCGGCGGTTACATCCTTGGCATCGTGGGGGTGGATGCCGACGGCGGCGTACATATTGTCGAACCGGTTTGCGAATTCGACGGCCTTTTTGCTGTCGTGGAGGTTTGTGCCGATGGTTATCCAGGCGGTGATGCCGGCGGCCTTGCTGCGTTCGAGGACGGCGTCAATATCCGGGGCCAGCTGCTCGAAAGTCAAATGGCAATGTGTATCAATCAGTTCCATTGGTGATAGGCCGTGTATCTCACGTCGTCTTAAAGATTGTTTAGCTAATTGTCAATTCGAAGTCGGACATAGCAGCACACTATTGGGTATTTCGTTAGTTTTCTTTACTGCCGATTTGCCGGGGCAAGCTGGTCGAGTCTGTAGGCTCGAGCTCAAAGGCGGCAGCGTAGATTCGCCCCGGCCCGGTAGCGACGAGGCGCAGTGTTCCGGCCTTGTTGGTAGCACCTTTCCAGGCTTCGGCGGCGGCAAACTCGCGTAGCGGCTTGAAAGCAAAGGTGTCGTTTGCCTGTTGGAAGAGCTTGCGGGCAGTGGTTTTTTCGAGCTGGGCCCCAACTTTCGGGAAGCTCTGCCCGCCTGGTCGGAAGCTAACGTAGAGCCTGGTCGCCTGTTCTGGTTTGCGGACATCCCAGTGCCAGGCGCCGGCGCTATATTTGATGCCGGCGTGAAGCTGGTCCGGCAGGTACAGGCGTGTGGCGGGGTCACCGAGCAGTGCATACATAAGGATTTGGTCGCGGCGAAGGTTGCCAACGTTCATTTTTTCTTCGAGCTTACCCTCGATATTAACAAGCATCCGCTCCATGATAAAATCACGGGCCTTCATTGCGTTCTGCTGAGCGGCCAGCCATAAGCTGCCGAGCCGTTTGTTTTTCTGGGCGCTTTGTTGGAGCAAACACAGGCCGGAGAAGTAATTTGTGAGTGGATGTGATTCAGTGGTTGCCGCGATGACGGCGACGGGTCCGGCGGGGATCAACAGGAGCGACTCGCCCAGGCAATTCTCGGGCCCTGTGAAATTGCCGGTACTGCAGGCTATAATCACCATTGCCGGGGCAGGCTTATCGCCGGCGAGGGCGGCTCCGGCATCTTCGGCGGAGTAGCGAATGTTCCTGCTATTGAAGGTCATCGAATGAAAGCTGGTGGCGGAGGCATGTCCCATAAGTATTGCCATCAAGGCTCCGCGTTCGAGCTGTTTTGTGAACGTAGCAGATTGGTCTGGTGGCCAGCCGCACAATGGGTGCGTCGGGTCAGCGGAGATGATCCACGGTCTGACCCATAAGGAGGCGTTTTTTTGGACGCTGTTAAGGAGGAGCCAGGTGGCCATGCTGTCGAGCACGGGGTTGTAACCCGAGGAGCCGGCCCAAATGGGCAGGCGAAGGTCGTCCAGCGTGGGCTGTTTATTCTCGAAAGTGAGGATTTTATTGACGACGAGCTCGAGTTGCCTGGCGGTGCGGACCGGAATCCGGCCGACGGGGATATCCGGTATCAGATCACCATCAAGATCGCCCCAGAGGACGTCAGAGGCGAATTCTTTTCTTTGGAGCGCTCTCCATCGATAGAGTTTTCGCGTTCGGCTGGGAAGATACCAGGGCTGTTTTTCCTCACCGGGCTGATCATCACCTATCAGTAGTAAAAATGCAGGCCGACGTTTGAGGTCAGCTATTGCCTGGGCGGGAGGTCGGGTAGAGATAACGGTCTTGAAACCGTCTTTGCTTCGTTTCTCGTCGAGCGGCTTGATGGCTTCCAGAAATGTAGGTCTGGTCACGACCAGCCATACGGGCTTGTCGTTCGCCCCGTCCCCCACTGCCAAGGCAGGTCTCGGCGAAGGCGCCGCCAGTAAACACAAAAACAAAGTCGAAAGACTACTCAAAATTAGCGTTCGCACGTTGAGCTTCCTAATAAAAAATTCCTGTTAGCCCATAATCGCCTTTGTTATAGACGCAAAAGCCAACAAAAGTTACAGGATTTTTCTAAAAATTGCCACTCTATGGCACAAAGGTGTTTTTGTAGTGTCTTATGTGCTCGCGACCTTTTGGCGCCAGGACTATGGCTATGACGTCGAAGCGGAAGGGGCGGTCGGCTATGTCGTGGGCTGCGAGAAAATAGCGGGCGGTCCTGAGCAGTTTGGCTTTTTTGGAATAGGTGACGGACTGTTCGGGCGGGCCGAAGGTTTCGTCGGCCCTGGTCCTGACCTCGACAAAGACGAGGCTGGAGTCGGGATCGACCATAATCAGGTCGATTTCGCCGGTGCTGCAGGAGAAGTTGCGGACGAGTGTTTTTAGGCCTTTTGCTTTTAGGAACCTTTCGCAGCGTTTTTCACCCCATCGGCCGAGGGATTGTCGGTCGGACAGGAGTTTGCGACGGCTGAGAAGCATATTTCGTATCGCGTATCTCGTATCTCGTATCTCGCTATTTTGAGACGGTGTGGTCGCTGTGGCGTTGTGCGAGGCGGACGGCTTTGCCGGTTCGCTTTCGCAGGAAGTAGAGCTTTGCTCGTCTGGTTTTTCCGCTTCTGACGGCTACAATGTCGAGGACATTTGGGGAATGAATTGGGAAGATGCGCTCGACGCCTTCGTTGCCGACGATTCGGCGTACGGTGAAGGTTTCGTTGATTCCGCGGCCCCTGCGTGCGATGACGGTGCCGGTGAATATCTGTGTGCGGACCTTGTCGCCCTCTTTGATGCGGCAATGGACGTCAACAATATCGCCTATTTCGAAGTGCGGAACGTTATCCTTCAGACTTTTGCTTTCAACAGCATCCAACATTTCTGTCTTCACTGGTTTATCTCCTATGTTTCGTATTTCGTACCTTGTATTTCGTATCTCGCTGTCGAGCTTACGATACGAAACGTGGAATTATACCGATCTGCAGGTAGGAAGGCAAGGATTTTTTGACGAAATGCGGTTTTTTGGGGGCGCGGAGGTGTGAACAAGCATTCGGCGGGCAGAATCTCTACAATGGCCAGTGCGCGAAGGGCGAATAGGCAACGGGCACGTCATGACCTGAGCATGATTGCGAGAATCAAGCGCTAAAGGTGCTTAAAGACGGATTTTGCGGAGGTCATAGCCACGGCTCGAAGGAAATCGCCGATGCCTTTGAACCCGTTTTCGGCGGCAGCTCTGGAGATCAGATCCTTCTCTGTAGGGGTTAGGCGGACATTGACCTGGGCGGTTCGGCGCTGGGCCACAGCGGGCTGCGGCGGGGTCCCGCCGAGGTGGATCATCGTCGCTACGGCGGCTGTGAGGACCTCTTTTGTGGCCTTGAGGCACTTTTCGCGGGTCTTACCCTTTGCAAACGCCGTGGGGAATTCGACGGCACTGCCAACAAAGCCGGACTCCTTCTGCGGCTCGATGACTATTTTGTACCCGTCCACGAGCTTCTCGGCTTCGCGCAATACGGTCGGGGTTAGAATCTTTTTTAGGTCTTTAGGCTGCATACGATCTTGCCCTTAGCTAAAGAATTCTTTTATCTTCTCGAAATCCTCTTCTGAAACCATCCCATCTTCTACCTGGACGAGCCAGGGCAGTGCGTCAGGGTCTTCCGGGTCTCGAAAGACCCGATAGGGCAGCCACAAGCCGTATAGCTTGTAGCCGTGTTTCTCAAAGAACTCCAAAACTTGTTGGAAGGCGAGACCTTTCGCCATCGTTAGAAGCTCCTAATACTGATGTTTCGATAAACCTCAAGACCTATTGACTCTGCAGACGGCCTGCAAAGCGAGCAAAAGTAAAATATTCCTACATTGAGCCTCCTTTCTACTTCC
This sequence comes from Planctomycetota bacterium, assembly GCA_023128595.1. GTDB lineage: Bacteria > Planctomycetota > Phycisphaerae > Sedimentisphaerales > Anaerobacaceae > DAOVRL01. Next base: position 8,840 of record JAGMDR010000410.1, read on the forward strand.
ATCCCTTTTTACTTGCTCTTGTTCTTGCTCCTCATTCTTGCGAAACATCAGGAAGCTACTCCAAACGACAGGTCTTACTCGAGCGTCGCCCATACCCACTTCCTGTTTTCAATTGTTTCGCTGAACCTACATGGTACCTGCCCCACTTAGTTTCAGCACACCACTATTTATAGTATAGCGTAAGCTATACAAATGTTCAACGTTTTTTTGGATTTTTTGAAATTTTTTTGCGGGGTGTGGGTTGGTATTCCGGGGGCCGGGGCAAGCGGAGGAACGGAGATTGCCACGGCCCCCAGGGGGCCCTCGCAATAACCGATAGCAAGGTGGAACCAAAGACTCTATTTGACGGGCCAGTTTGGGGATTCGGTTCGGGCGGTTTTTAGGTAGTTCTCGAATTTGGCTACGATTTTGGGGTTTTGGGCGGCGATGTTGGTTGTTTCGGCGAGGTCTTTGTCGAGGTCGTAGAGTTCGATGGGCTTCTCGATGGCGGGGCGGACGGCTTTATAATTACGCCAGCGCACGGCCTGTTTGAAGCCGCTCTCGTAGAATTCCCAGTAGAGGAAGCGGTTGTCGGTGGTCTGTTTTTTGCCGAGGATGGCCGGCAGGATGCTTATACCGTCGATGTCGGCGGGGGGTTGGACGCCTGCGAGATCTGCGAGGGTTGGCAGGAGGTCGGCGAAGTACCAGACGGTGGTCCTATTGACTCTGTCTGCGGGGACCTTTGCCGGCCAGCGGGCGATCATCGGGGTGCGGATGCCGCCTTCGTACATATCGCGTTTTCGTCCTCGGAGTGGGCCTGAGCTGTCGAAGATTCCCTCCCAGCGCTTTGCTGCGCCGTTGTCGGAGCAGAAGAATACGAGGGTTTGGTCGTCGATCCATAAGTCTTTCAGGAGGGACATTATTCGGCCGACGTCGCGGTCCATCAGGGTTATCATTGCGGCGTGGACCTTTGCATCCTTGGGCCAGGATTCGTTGGTGTAGGGGTCGGTGGAGGGGATTTCGTATTTTGCGTGGGGGATGGTGTAGGGGACGTACAGAAAGAACGGACCTGACTTGTGGCGGCGGACAAAGTCGAGGGCGAAGTCGGTCATCAGGTCGTGGGAGTATTGCTTGCGCTGGCCGTTCTGGTTGCCTTCGAGGATGAATTTTTGTTCGTTTTTCCAGAGGTATGGCGGGTAGTAGCTGTGGGCCTTTGCCTGGTTGAGGTATCCGAACCATTCGTCGAAGCCCTGGCGGTTCGGGACGCCGGTGGTTTCCGGCTCGCCGAGGCCCCATTTGCCCGTGATGCCGGTTGAATAGCCGGCTTTTTTGAGGACTTCGGCGACGGTGATATCCTGGGGTTGGAGGGGAACTCTGCGTTCGGAGCCGACGCCACCGACGCGGCCCTTATTGCCGCGGACGCGGGTATGGCCGGTGTGCTGGCCTGTCATCAGGACGCTGCGGGATGGTGCGCAGACGGTCGAGCCGGTGTAACACTGGGTAAAGCGCGTGCCTTCTTCGGCAAGCTGGTCGATGTTAGGCGTTTTGATATGCCTTTGGCCGTAGCAGCCGAGGTCCGCGTAGCCCATGTCGTCAGCCATTATGAAGATGATGTTCGGCAGCTTCGGCTTTGCGTTTGCGGATTTGGAGCGTCCGGTTGCACAGCCGGGCAGCGTGGCTGCTGCAGCGCCGCCGGCGATTACGTTCAAGAATTGGCGTCGGTTCAGGTTCTTCATTTCGATTTCCTTTTGAGGTTTTTCTGAAATTCTTCGACGATATCTTAACGGACGAGGACGCTTGATGGAAGAAATCATTTGCGGTTGGTTAGCGGTGGATCGTGGACGAGGACCGAGTCGGTGCGGTTTGCGGCTTGGGAGGTGAGGGTTGGGGTGGCGCCTTTTTGGATGTCGGTGGCGTTCTGTGAGGTGTAGATGTTGTCGCTGTTGACGCCGCAGAAGGAGCGTTTTTCAAAGCTGACGTGGGCGTCTATGTACAATACGTTTTGGCCATCCTCCTGGTGAAAGATGGTATTGCCGGCTTTGATTGCTTTTTTGTCGCCGGCGGGATTGAAGGACTTGAAGTTTCTGGCTTTTGCGCCCGTGGATCGCAGCCAGGGGTTTCTGTCTGCGGCGACGGCCATGCCGGGCAGGTTCGATGAAGTGAGGGAGTAGGGGCCGTAAGGGATATGGTAGGAGAAACTGCAGTGCTTTGTGGGGTCGGGGCCGAAGTCCCACAGGTCGATGAGCTCCTTGTCGCGGACGCCGTATTCTGCGGGAATGAACTCGGTGGTGTTGATGTCGCCCTTGCAGAGAAGCGACTTTGGGGGGACGTCTTCATATTTTACGAGGAGATATAGGCTGGCGGAGATGCTTGCGTGGCTGGGCGTGTCTTCGCTATCTAAGGCGAAGGCGGCGCGTCGATCATCGGCCTGGTAGTTGGGGGTTGTGCCCCACTTGGAGTTCGGGCCGGCTGCGCGGGGCAGCTTGTCGTCGTAATCATTGCAGTACCAATGCATTGCCTTGCCGATTTGGGAGAGGTTGTTGGCGCAGCTTGTTCGGCGTCTTTGGTCTCTCATCTTTGCCAGGGCCGGGAGTAAGACTGCCATCAGAAGTGTGACTATGGCCAGTAGAACGAGCAGGTCGGTCAGCGAAAGCGCGGATTTCTTCATTCGCCTGCTCCTGTGGGTGGGTCGTGGACGAGGAGTGAGTCGAGGGGGCCGGCGGGTTGGCTGGTTAGGGTTGGTAGGGCGCCTTTGCGGATGTCGGAGTCGTTCTGATAGGTGTAGATATTGTCGTCGTTGACGCCGCAGAAGGAGCGTTTTTCAAAGCTGACGTGGCAGTCCATAAACAGGACGTTCTGCCCGTCCTCCTGGTGTGGGATCGCATTTCCTGCTTTGACGGGGTCTGCGGTACTGTTGGGATCGAAGGTGGCGAAGTCGGCGGTCGGCCTGGCGGGATAGCCCGGTGCGTCGAGCCATGGGTTTCTATCGGCGACTACGGCCATTCCGGGACCGCCCGATGGTGTCAGTGGGTAGGGGCCGTAGGGGATGTGGTATGTGTAACTGACGTGTTGCGAAGGATCAGGGCCAAAGTCCCAGAGGTCCATGTAGTCGGTATCCGGCGGGGCGTCGAATTTGGCGGGGTCGAATTCGAATGGGGTCGTCGCCGTGTCGGAGGGGCATACGAAGATCTCTGTCGGGCATTCGGCGTATTTGACGAGAAGATACAAGCTCGCTGAGATGGTGGCTTCACCCGGTCCATAGTCCAGGCCGAAGGCGTCGGCTCTCAAAGGAGCCTGCCAGTTTGGGGTTCGGCCGGTCCAGCGTGAGTTGGGGCCGCCGGCACGCGGGAACTCCTCGTCGAAGTCAGGGTCATAAATGAGCATCGCCCTGCCGATTTGGGAGAGGTTGTTGGCGCAGCTTGTTCGATGTCTTTGGTCCCTCATCTTTCCCAGGGCCGGGAGCAGAATTAGTATCAGCAGCGCGATGATCGCAATTGCAATGAGCAGCTCAGTTAGTGTGAGGCCCTTTTTCATCATTTGCCAGCCCTTAGTGGTGGGTCGTGGACGAGGAGGGAGTCGAGGGGGCCGGCGGGTTGGCTGGTTAGGGTTGGTAGGGCGCCTTTGCGGATGTCGGTGGCGTTCTGTGAGGTGTAGATGTTGTCGTCGTTGACGCCGCAGAAGGAGCGTTTTTCGAAGGTTGTGTGGCCGTCCATAAAGAGTACGTTCTGGCCGTCCTCATTGTGGAAGATTGTATTGCCGGCCTTGATAGCTTTTCTGTCGCCGGCGGGGTCGAAACGCTCGAATTTTCTCGGCTTTGCGCCCGGGGACGGTAGCCAGGGGTTTCTGTCGGCGGCGACTGCCAGGCCGGGGTCGCTCGATGCGGTGAGGGGGTAAGGACCGTAGGGGATGTGATACGTGTAGCTGCAATGCTTTGTGGGGTCGGGGCCGAATTCCCAGAGGTCGATGAGCTCCTTCTTGCGAACGCCGTATTTGGAGGGGATGAACTCAGCGGTCTCGCGGTCGCCCTTGCAGAGAAACGACTTGGGCGTGATCTCGACATACTTGACCAAGAGAAAAAGGCTTGCGGAGATGCTTGCCTGGCCCGCCGAACCTTCCGTTAGGCCGAAAGCATCAGATCGAGTATCGGCCTGCCAGTCTGGTGTGGCGCCCCACTTGGAGTTTGGGCCGGCTGCGCGTGGCAATTCGTCGTCGTAATCATTAGCGTAAACCAGCATTGCCTTGCCGATGCCGGAGAGATTTGTCCCGCAGTACAGGCGATATGCGGTGGATCGACGTCTGCGCAGGGTTACGTGGGTTACGTGGGCGGTAGTCAGGAAGAATGCGACGAGTGGAATTGCGATTCCGATTGCGGCGAAGCCTTTGCCGGTGAGTCGGCCATAGCTCTTTTCGATGCAGACAAGGGCGATCGCGCCAAGTAGGACGGCCAGCACTGCTGAGACAAAGCAAGCAACAGCGATAATCGGCAGCAAAGAAGTCAGGTGTCCGAATTTTTGCATTGCGGCTCTGCTGTACAGTAGGAAGCAAGGCAGACTGAGGACGCCAAGGATGCACGAGGCGACGGCAAGCTGACTGGTTTTGACGTCGAGTCGCTTGGGTGTGTGTTCTTGTGAGAGATCGGCGCCGCAGGCGGTACAGGTTTGGGCGTCGTCCGGGTTTTGTTGGCTGCATTTTGGACAGTTCATTTTTGTTCTCCGGTTAGTTCATCGTCGATGAAGATTCTGCAGTCGATGCCGAACCAGCCTCCGAGGGAGACCTTGATCTTTTCGCCTGCTCCGTCTCCATTTTTAATCCTGCCGTACATTCGACTGCGGAAGCCCATGCCGATGCCTTCATCCTGGATTTTGCCATCGACGATGAGCTTCTCACCGCGCAGGCGGTTTTCCACGCGGATGTCGTGTCCTTTGTATTGTACCTGCCATACTTTCATGTCTTGCCTCCGGCTCTTACGTCTTCTGTTCGTCGTCTTCGAGCAGATCCGGTCGCCATTTTTTTGTTCTTTCGAGTGCCTGGTCTCTTCGCCACTGGGCTATTTTTGCGTGGTCGCCTGACAGCAATATATCAGGGACCTTCATATCTCGGAAGGTTTCGGGTCTGGTGTATTGGGGGTATTCGAGGATGCCGTTGCTGAAGGAGTCGTCTTTGGCCGAGTCATCGTCGCCGAGTGCCCCGGGGAGCAATCTGACGACGGCGTCGATCAGGACCATTGCTGCGAGCTCTCCGCCGTTGAGGACATAGTCTCCGATGGAGATTTGCTCGGCGTCCAGGCCGATGCGGATTCTCTCGTCGAAACCCTCGTATTTTCCTGCGATGAGGATGAGGCGGCTCTCCCGGCTTAGTTCGAGTGCTTTTGCCTGGTCGAATTTTCGGCCCTGGGGCGTGAGCAGGATGAGGCGGGGTTTTTCGGGTGATAATTTGCGGACGTGGTCGATGCAGTCGAAGACGGGGCCGGGCATCATGACCATTCCGGGGCCGCCGCCGTAGGGCTTGTCATCGACGTTTCTGTAATTGTCGGCGGCGAAATCTCTTATATTGGCCAGAACAATCTCGACGATGCCCGCATCCCGGGCCCTTTTCAATATCGAGCAGCTCAGCGGCGACTCGAACATTTCTGGGAAAAGCGTAAGAATATCAATTCTCATCGGACTGCTGCTTCAAATGGGTTCGTAGAATTTTTCCGGCCTTTTGCCGAGTGTGTTGGCGAGCGTGCCGAGTTTTTCTATTGTGCATTCGATTCGGTCGCCGGCTTTGAGGTAGTCGCCGGTCGCCATGCCGACGCCGGAGGGCGTGCCCGTGGCGATGACGTCGCCGGGCTCAAGCGTCATAATGTGGCTGAGGAACGAAACGATATCGGCGACGGGGTAAATCATCCGGGAGGTGTTTGCGCTCTGGCGGGTCTTGGCGTTGACGGTGAGCGTCATATTGAGGTTCTGGACGTCGTCGATTTCGTCGGCGGTCAGCAGGTACGGGCCCATCGGGCAGAAGCCATCGGCCCACTTGCCGTTGAGCCAGTCGTAGAACTCGTCCCAGGGGCGCTCGGCGCGATTTTTGGCGAAGGTGACCGTGCGGGCCGAGACGTCGTTTGCGATGGTGTAGCCGGCGATCACGCCCGGGGCCTCGGCGGCGCTTATGCACTTGGCGTCTTTGCCTATAACCACGCCCAGCTCGATTTCGTAGTCTATGGTCTCGCTGTAGGCCGGCCAAGGTATCTCGTCACCGGGGCCGATTACAGCGGTGGGCGGCATAAGGAAGGGCCTGGGGACGGTCGTCAGGCGCGGCGAATCGGAAAGCCCGAGCTTTAGCCCCGCTTCTTTGATGTGCTCGACGTAGTTGCCCGCTAATGCGAGCACTTTGCCCGGGCGCCGGATGGGCGCGAGAAGCTTGACCGAACTTAGTGGTATCGAGGCCTCGGCCGATTCGGCCAGACCGGCGAGCTTGCCCAAGCAGGCCGGACCCCGCCTGAGGATCTCCTTTACGCTCCGCGGCGGGTTCGGCCCCTCCCACGCCGACGAAATATCAATTATCGCACCGTCGGTCAGTATTCCGCAAGAGATTGAGTTGTTCCTGGAATAGGTAATTAGTTTCATTTGTCGCGAAACGTACAGATTACTTTTCGGTAGTTTTTAGAGCGTCTAAGATTTCCTCGTATAGTGTTTGTGCACAATAGTCTTGTGCCAATTTTTGCAAGCGGTCGTTAACTTGGAGTCCAGCTCCTTAAGCATTTTTCCTTTTTCCTACGGGCATAGGCTCACGGGCCGCAGCATCGCTTGTATTTTTTACCACTGCCGCAGGGACAGGGTTCGTTGCGACCGATACGCGGGCCGCCCCGCAAAGGGGCGGTAATGGGTTCAATCCCTGTATCTTCCGGCACGTCTTCATAGAAAATCTGAGAATTTGCGACGCTTCTCAGGCACAAGCGAATAATCATAGCTGTCAGATCGCTCTTTTCCTGCATGTCAAGATCTATATAGTTGCCGTCTTCGCTGCCGTAATGTTCCACTGCGAAATCAAAGATTTCTGATAGTGTCTGCCCGTCTATGGGAAGAGCTGCTCCGGAAGTCATAACAAAGTCTTCAAGCGGCAGTATTCGTGTCGCAATAACTACCCCCCGTCCTGCTGTGTTACTAAATCCGATGTCGATGAGAAGGAATTGCTTCTCTCCCAATAAATCGTTAACGCGAACGCCTACGCCCGGTAAGACATCTTCTACCTGGACAAGCGTATAAAACGATTCCGACATTGCCTTGAGCACTTTATACTCGTCGGAATCAGCCGCAATCTCTGAATCAGCTAAGTACCGGGATACGGCATTGACGGCGTTTTCTCGATAGTCGTATATGCAGTAGTCCATAAGGACAGCCATATCCTGCTCGCCATTAAAAATGAGCGTACCATTTCTCATTATTCCCAGTTTTTTGCCACACTCGTTAAACGCTCTTTTCGAGAGATACTCCGGCAGGGTGCTGTGCAGCTTTCGTGTAATTTGCCGAAATTGCCTGTATCGATTTACTAATTCGTTATGGTCGGTCATACCAGCTCGTCCGCATTCTTTTCCACAAGATTTACAGCAATAATTTGAAAGCTGCCCTTATCATATACCGTTGTGCTGATTGTGCAAAGGATATATGCAGATTTCTCAAATTGAAGCCTTTTGTGATCGTAGAGCTACTGAAAAAGAAGCGTAACCTTTTTAGATCCCGCACCAAATGACGGCAGGAGCCTATTTGGTGCGTGGCAAGCAGGATGGAGACAGAAGGTCGGCGGAAATAGCGGTTCGAGGTGCTCGATGCGGGATGCTTGGGGTACGCATTGGCGAGTGAACAGTAGCAAAAATAGCTTGAAATTGCAGCAGGAAAAGTTTTAATATGTTTTGGCTCAAGCAGAAGCAGGGCGTGGATAAACGGGCGAGGCCTTGATGAAACCGCCTTGGGCTTCTGAGCATCCATCTGATTCGAATGCCCGCAATCTCCCTGCCCGCCTTCTTTCGATGGAGGGAGATTGCTTGTTTTGAAGCCCAAAAGCCTCGCCGCTGCTGCCGGGCCGGTCAAAGCCGTCGCCAAATATAGGGCGATTTGGCACCGTCTTTGAAACAGCCCTACGTCTTACTTTACTAATTCGAAAGATGCCGGCTTCGCAGGAGCTGGATGAACAAAGATGAGAATCATTGATTCACCAGCCGGCCAGCACGCGTAACCGACCGGTTACGAGTGGGATGATAAAAGTCCAAAACCCACGTACTTGGCACATGTCTCTTGGCTGCTAACGGTTCCAGGGCTGAACTCTTGATCATGTATATTGGCAGCTCAATATTGACAAATGATGGTTTGCATCGTTAAAATTCACAGAAGTTTCCGGCAGAATATGGAATTGGAATGCGTAAGAACATTTTGTGTAACCCTTTAGAGGATCAGTGCTATGAAAAAGCCAAGTGAGCTATCACGACGTGACTTCGTACGAAGTGCATTGGGTACAGGTGTTGCGTTGAGTGCCCCGGCCATTGTTGGAGCAACGTCCAAGGGACAAGGCAAGACGTTCAAAGTCGGACTCATCGGTTGCGGCGGTCGCGGTCGCGGCGCTGCGGTCGGTGCTCTCGAAGCCGGCAAGATTCTCGGCTTCGACGTTCGCATCGTTGCGACCGCCGACTATTTCAAAGACCGGGCAGTCAAAGCGGGTAAACAATTGAACGTCCCGCCCGAACGGTGCTTCGGGGGGCCGACCTGCTATCAGGCGCTCTTGGAGACGGACGTGCAGATTGTGCTGATGGCCACGGCGCCGCTGTTTCGTCCGCTGCACCTTGAGGCCGCGGTCAAGGCGGGAAAGCATGTCTTCACCGAGAAGCCGGTAGCCGTCGATCCGCCGGGCTGTCGGCGCGTTATTGCCGCAGGCGAGCTGGCCGAAAAGAAGGAATTGGTCGTCACGGCCGGCACCGAGATGCGGCACGACTGGAAATACCGCAAGACACACCAGGCCGTGGCTGTCGAGAAGGCCCTCGGCAGACTCTATGCCGGCCGCATCTCGTTCTGCACCGGCCACATGTTCTGGTCCAGGCCGATTGAACCGAAGACCGCCGATGATTTGGTGCGCTCATGGCAGAACTGGATCAGCCTTTCGGGAGACCATCTGGTCGAGCAGCACGTGCACAATATCGATGTTGCGAACTGGTTCTGCGGCGGCCCGCCGGTCAGTGCGGTGGGGTTCGGTGGTCGCTCCCGCCGACCGGCCGGGGATATGTACGACTTCTTCAGTGTCGATTACGACTACGGCGACGGCGTGCATATCCACTCCATGTGCCGCCAGGTCAACGGCTGCTGGAACTGGGTCGGGCACGACTTTGTGTATGAGAAGGGCCGAACCAACGGCAGCGACCACCCCGAGCCTAAAAAGTCACCGATCCCTCGCGACCTGCCGCAGGCCCCGAGCAGTCACTATCAGGAGCAAGTGGACACACTCTATTATGTCAATAAGGGTAAGGCCGTTAACCAGGCACGGGCCGTGGCCGAGTCCACCGCCACCGCTGTGATGGGTCGGGTCTCGGCTTACACCGGCCGGCAGGTCTCCTATAAAGAAATCATGACCGACCCCGGCGCTAATCCGAAGCTTTATAACCTCACCTTAAAGCCGACAGCCGAGGACTTTGATAAAGGCACGGTCGAAATACCAAAGGAAAACTCCATTCCCATCCCCGGCCGGGCGTGATCCGGCTTGCGCGGAGAACGAAAAAAGGGTTGAAATTGGGATCGGAAAGTTTTAATATGTTTTGGCTCAAGCAAAAGCAGGGTGTGCCCCGATTTTAGTTATGGGGGTTGGTTGTGTATTTGCTTGAGGTGTAAGATGGCTTTTTCTGTTGGAACGCTGAAAATGACGCTTAGGGACCTGTGGGTTGGAACGAACAATTGGCTGCGGTCGCACGGTCTCTCTCGTCAAGGCGATTACGGGCCGGAGGTGGATGATGAGGGGCTTATCAGCCAGAACGCCGACTCGTCCGAGTCGGGCGAAGCCCCGGCAGAGGAGACTTCCCAGCAGAACAATAATAGTGTTGTGGTCAGGCCCTCCGGGCCGGGCGATAGGGAGCAATCGCTCGAAAAGGTGCAGGAGGGTTTCAACAGGCTCATCGACCAATTGCAGGGGATTAACGAGCATTTGGATCGGCAGGTGTCGCAACACGCCGAATTGATGGGGCGAATTGAAAAACTGCCGCAGTGGCTCGAGACGTTTCCGAGTGTCGTGGAGAACCAAAAGCAGATAACCGAGCAGCTTTTAGACCAGCTAAAAGCGACAGCCGCCAAGCAGGAGCGGTTTATGGATGCTGTTGAGAAGATCCCGAACGAGACGGGCAAGCAGACCGACGCGCTGGTGGATATCGATCACCAGCTTGCGGCAGCGGCTGATACCGACGTGCAGATGGCCGAGAGCTTCAATAAGTTCAACCAGACCTTAGACAAGCTGGACCAGAGCACCCAAGGCCAGACGGACGGTATATTGCAGATGAGCAAGACTTTTGCGACGAGCGACCGGTACCTCAAGTACATCATCTCGAAGCAGAATAAACGGTTTATGTGGGTCTTTGTCTCGGCGATAAGCGTCTGCGTGGTTGTTATTCTGATTCTGACCGGCATCATCATTTACTTGAAGCCGTAGGGCGGAGAGAACTATAGCCACGAAGGCACAAAGGCACAAAAGTCGCGGAGGTCAGTTGTTGTCAGTCAGCCAGTGCAGAGCGATAAGGAAGAAATCTTTAAAGTCAACGACGCAGTCGCCGTGCCGGCGACGGCCAAACGGGGGTGAGAATTTTGGATTTTTTGGGTTGACGGGGGGTGAATGGTCTGGTATAAGGTGGTTGGTTCGTTCTTTGACAAGGGAATAACCTAACTTACAGGTCCCGGGGCTGTGTACTCCGGGATAGTCAAACGGGAACGCGGTTAAAGTCCGCGACGGTCGCGCCGCTGTGTGCGTCTGTTCCGATTCGGAGTCGGGAATCCGAGAGACATTTCTTTGGTTCGCAAACGCAAAAGGAGGAGCGTTTGCGGGCCGACCCACTGTTCGCAATAGGTGGATGGGAAGGGGTCTCGATGTAAGACGCAAGCCAGAAAACCTGCCTGGGAGTTAGTTCACACTTAGGGACGTCTAACAAAACAAACGTCTATGTCTGATAAGGGCAGAGATTGCCCTGTTCGCCTCCGGCGGACTCGCAATGACATTCTTTTTGTTAGATGCTCTTAATCTAATAGTGTTCTCGCGATCCGGAATGCAAGTGTGCCGGTGCGGATTGATGTCGGTTTATGACTTGAGGTCCGTTCGGGCTAAGGCAAAAACAACCGCCGTTCCTTATCGTGGGAGCGGCGGTTTTTTTTATTGGTGTTGGAACGGCCTCGCGGTATGGGCCGGGCAGTGTGAGTTCCTCGAAAGGAGGAAACAATATGGCTTCGAGAAGAGTGTTGAGAATTACGAAGTATGTATGTTTGGTGGGTGTTCTACTAACGGCGAGTGCGGCGAAGGATTATGTAGCGACTTTTGACGAATTGCCTTTAGGCGTTGAATCGTACTGGAACGGCTCGGACGGTTCGGGCGGCTTTGTCAGCGGCGGGGCCTACTTCAACAATAACTACGATGCGGGCTGGGATTCGTGGGACGGCTTTTCTTATTCTAACATCACCGACACCACAAAAGAAGGGATAGCGGGTCAATTCAACACAATCACAGGCTCCGGCCACGGCGGCTCGGCCAATTATGCGGTTGGTTACGTTGGCTGGGCCGGGCCTCCAATTGTTACGCTCGATACCGCCGGCCTTGTTGACGGGTTGTACGTAACAAATAACAACACCGCCTACTACTCAATGCTTAAAGGCGATGCCTTCGCCAAGAGATTCGGCGGTGTCAGCGGGAACGACGAGGATTGGTTCCTCCTGACTATTACGGGCAAGGACGCGGGCGGTGCTGCGACCGACACGGTTGAGTTCTATTTAGCTGATTTTCGTTTTGCGGACAACAGCGCCGATTACATCGTCAATACGTGGAAGTACGTTGATTTGAGCTCTTTAGGGACGGTGAAGAGTCTGGAATTTGCGTTGGATTCGAGTGATATCGGCAGTTGGGGTATGAATACCCCGGCTTACTTTGTGATAGATAGTGTTGTTCCGGAGCCGGCGGCTGTCGTTTGCGCCGGGCCCTATACGGAGGCCGGGGTGAACGGGTATATAGACCCGAACGACCGCTGGCGGCACGCCGATCCGTTAGGGGATCCGAACGCGATAGTGAATCCGATATTCTGCGGGTGGGCGACGGATTATATTGACTATGCGCCTTCCGACGATGAGTGGGCCGGGGCGGGAATCTGGGACGACCCGACCAAGGCGCTGGGACCCGCCACGGGGGACAACTTCGATATTGTCAGCTTAGGGGACCTGGATGCGAACGAGATCGATATTGGTGTGCCGGCGGGGCGGATAACTCTGGTCTTCGGCGATCCGTGCGAGCCGGGTAACGCCAATGCGATTGGAAACGGCAAGGGGTATGACTTTGCCGTCTTTGAGAACGCCTTTGTTTCGCTCTACAATACGCACGGAGGCTCGGTCGCGGGTCAGATGCTCGGCGAGTTAGGGTATGTGGAGGTGTCCTCGAACGGCAGAGATTTCGTCAGATTTCCATCTGTGTCACTTACTCCGGGGCCTGTGGGGAAATACGGAACCGTCGAGATCAGCGACGTTCATAATCTTGCCGGCAAGCATCCGAACGCGAACGGTCTGTGTACTGGTACGCCGTTCGATTTGAGCGACGTTGCACAAGATTCAATGGTTGCGGGCGGTACGGTCGATATAAACGATATACATTATGTTCGGATCGTCGATATACCCGGCAGCGGTGATTTCTATGATGAGGCTGCGGGCCATATCGACCCGGGGACATGGCCCGAGTGGGACAACTACGCGAGTAATCATCCGGTTTACGACGCCTGGGTAACATTTGGCTCAGGGGGGCTGGATTTGGAGGCGGTGGGCGTTCTAAATGAACAGGAGTACGGTGCTGATATTGATTTGAACGGTGTGGTTGATATGTTCGATTTTGCGCTGTTTGCGTCGGCCTGGCAGAGTCATTTTGGCGAAGATGGCTGGATAGGCAGATGTGATCTGGGCGAGCCGAGAGATTTGGTAGTTGATACTTTTGACCTTGCGGCGTTCGCGGGCCAATGGCTGAGAGTTGAGCGGTGGCGGCGACACAACGATGATTGATTATTGATGCTTAGGAAGCGTTGCACACAGGATACTAATGTTGGCGTTCGTGTGGCAGGTATCAATGGATGATTGGTGAGCAGAAAAAAGGTTTTACGTTAGTTGAATTGCTGGTGGTGATAGCGGTCGTTGCGCTGTTGATGGCGATATTGATGCCGGCGCTGGCTTCTGCGCGGTCGGGGGCGCGGGAGTTGCTGTGCAAATCGAATGTTCGGCAGCTCTTGTTGGCGAATATCGGGTACGCCACTGAGAACGACGGCTTTTACGCTGCCGCTGCGAGTGACATGTGGGACGGCGCGGGTCTGCATCGCTGGCACGGGGTTCGGGACTCTCTAAGTGGGCCGTTTGATCCGTTGAGAGGGCCGCTGGTCGGTTATCTGGCGGAGGGGCGCGTCAAGGAGTGTCCCGAGAGGGTGAATTTTGTCAGGAGTGACGATTGGGATACGAGCTTTGAGCAGGGGTGCGGGGGATATGGCTATAATATGGCATATATCGGCAGCAGGACGTGGCAGAGTGGTCTTGGCGGCGCCGAAGCGTTCAGGGCCGCGTATGCCAAGACGACGCGTACGACCGAAGTGGGCAGGCCCGGCGAGACGCTGATGTTCGCAGATACGGCGATGTCGAACGACGGGACGTCGTACATCGAATACTCTTTTGCCGAGCCGCCTTTTGCCGTTTATGGCGGCAAGGTCATTAGCAGTTTCTATATGTCACCATCTATTCATTTTCGCCACAGGGGTCGAGCGAACGTCGGCTGGGTGGCCGGGCACGTTGGTGCGCGGCCGATGGCGAGGTTTGAGAAGACAAGCGTTTATGGTGTTGACTCGTCTGCTATGAAGTTAGGATGGTTCGAGCCTATAGACAACGCGGCGTTTGATCTGGAATAGGAGGGTACGGATTTGTGCCGTCGGCAAGCCTGCGACAAGCTCAGGTGGGGCGCTGCGCTTGAGGCTGCCACCCGGGAGAATTTGTGATTGGCTATTTGGATTGATTGCCGATTGATCGCGGTTTGCGCCGCGTTTGAAAATATTATTAACGTCCCAAAGGTTGGGGGCAATCCGCTCGTTGACTTTGGCGAACAACCAATTGCGTTTATCGCTTTATCACCTTCCAGCAGAATAGCAAACCCATAGGCTCTGCTGTGCTGCACAAGAAATTACTATTACTTTTGCCCGACAATAATTTTACTATCTCCTTGCCGCCATGGAGGATAGCCCAACGCAGGCGTGCGACCCGAGCGCCGTGCCGGTGCTATACAGCAGAACGTCTCTGCGAGAGACTCTCGGAGCCGCTTTCTTACCCGCTGTTAGCCCTAATGCGATAAACG